>DATEHX010000048.1:0-8138 GCA_035279345.1 Pyrinomonadaceae bacterium
ACCTCTGAAGAACGTGCATTACCTGGCGTTCGTCGGCAACGGTCTCAATACTCTGAATATCGCAGCAACCAAGATCGACACCAACCTGCTGCTGTCCGGCAGTGTCTGGTGGGAACCACTTGGACCATACGGCCCCCCGAGCAGGGCACGCAACATGTACGACGATTATTTCGCGTCGGACAAACTTCGTATTCGCCTCGGAACTGCCTTTACCAGATCGCGCGAGGATCGTTTTTCGAATCTCGATCAATCGAGTCCGGAGAACACTTCGCTGCACAATTCCGATGGCGTGCTTACCTTTTCGACTGGAGCGTTTGCGCCGGGCGTGACCGTCGACAAGGCTCTCTATCGCATGTGGGCGATCGACGGTGGGCTCAAATGGAACGGGCTTGCGATCAACGGGCAATACTATTTTCGTTGGCTGAACGACTTCGAAGCCGACGGGCCGCTTCCTATCTCGTCGACATTCGATCACGGCTTTGAGTTGTCGGGTGGCAAGTTTGTCGTTCCCAAAAAGCTCATGCTGTATGTCCGCGGTTCTGCGGTGTTCGGGCAGTTTCGCGACTCGCATGAATACGCCGGCGGTGCCAAGTGGCACTTCCTTCCGACAGAGCGCTTGTGGCTCAGCGCTGAACTCATGCGAGTGATGCGAACTCCTTACAGTGGAGGTTTCACTCCGTACACTTCGGGATTGACCGGTTGGGTGCCGATGGTGCAGACAGTCCTCGCTTTTTAATGTTGATCGGTTGGCAGCAAGCGTTGGTAAATCCGCGCAACTGGAAAGAAGTTAAAAGAACCAACGTTGTGTTAACTATCATTGCTCATGAAAAGCAGGTGGTTTCCAACACTCTTAGCCGTGGTGCTTGTTGCGGGTGCCGCATCGCTTCGTCCAGTAGTTCCTAATTCAATCCCGCTGCAAGAGGAGCGGATCAAGAACGTCGTGCTGGTCCATGGTGCGTGGGCTGATGGATCAGGCTGGAAGAGTGTTTACGACATACTGACCAAAGCCGGTTACAACGTCACCATCGTGCAGGAACCCGAAACTACCTTTCAAGACGATGTAGCCGCAACAAAACGAGCGATTGCGCAACAGGATGGACCATGTATTCTGGTTGCTCACAGTTATGGCGGATCAGTTATCACTGAAGCTGGTGCGGATCCAAAGGTCGCGGGATTGGTTTACATCGCGGCCCACATGCCGGATGTTAATGAAACTGAAGCTGATGGTGGAAAGCGTTTTCCCAGTGATCTGAGTAAATCCACCGCGATGAAAACGACGGCCGACGGTTTCACTTATCTTGACCCGGCGCAGTTTCATCAATACTTCGCTGCCGATCTTTCTGCCGAACAAGCGGCTTTCATGGCGCGATCGCAAGTGCTGAACAAAGCCGAGAACTTCAAAGCAATCATCACGACCGCGGCGTGGAGAATCAAACCGAGTTGGATGCTGGTAGCGGGTTCAGACCGGACGATTAATCCGAACCTCGAACGCTGGTATGCAAACCGAGCAAACAGCCGCATCGTTGAGGTCGCTGGAGCGAGCCACTGCGTCTACGTCTCAAAGCCAAAAGAGGTGGCGGCGCTCATTGTAGAGGCAGCGAGAGACGCGCGAAACAGAAAGAGTTTCTAAAACACTCGAGCGGAGTTGGGCCAATAATCCAGGACCAACTCCGCTCGCTGTCCTTATTTTACGTTCCCCACACTCTTACCCAATCAACCTGCATCTGTTGTGGAAACACAGTGCTGCCGTCGGGACTGCCGACAAAGTTTCCACCAACCGCGACGTTGAGGATGATGAAGAAGGGTGCTTGAAACTCGGAGGTACTGTTTATTCCACCTGCGATGTTTGCCTCCGCATACTGAATGCGATCGACGTACCACCGGATCGTGCTTCCGGTGCGCGAGATCGCGAACGTGTGGAAGCCTGCGGTGAGCGAGCTCGACGAATTGAAGATTCCGCCAAAGGAGACGTGATTTCCACCCGCGTCGGCCCAGTGAATCGTGCCGAAGTTTCGCGCCGGGTTCTGGCCTTGAATCTCCATGATGTCGATCTCGCCGCACGAAGGCCAGCCGACGGTGCTGATGCTATTGCCGAGCATCCAGAACGCGGGCCAGATTCCCTGCCCTTCAGGCGCGTTGATGCGAGCCTCGACCCACGTATTAATGCCGAACGATTGTTTTCCTTGTGTCTTCAGGCGCGCGGAAGTGAACGCGTTGCCGCCGAAGTTCTCGCGCCTCGCTTCGATCACCAACATGCCGTTTGAGATTCGGGCGTTCTCTGGCCTGCTGGTGTAGTTCTCAAGTTCGTTGTTGCCCCAACCGCCGCCACCGAGATCGAAGCCCCAGTTTGCGGCGCTGATCGCGGAACCGTTGAACTCATCAGACCAGACGAGTCGCGAAAAACCCGGAGGTGCTCCCGGCGCCGGCGCTGTGCCGACTGCGCCCCACGTAAACTGCTCCCACGTATTTGCGACCGTACGATCGCTCACGAGCGGTGCGAATGTAGCGCGTGCGAGATCTGCCGAGACGAAACGGTTGGTCGCTCTGTTTCGTAACGTAAAGGCGCCGCCTGCAAGATCGGACCAGGTGAATTGCTCCCACGTTCCGAAGGACGGGCGATCGGCGACGAGTGGCGCCCACGCTCCACGATTCTGATCCGCCGACACGAACAGGCCCGTTCCAATAGATCTGAAGGCGATGAATCCACCGCCGGCATCGACCACCTGAAACTGCTCCCACGCATCGGTCGTTGTTCGATCGGCAACCAGCGGCGCCCACGCCCCGCGAGCCTGGTCGGCCGCCACGAACAGTCCGGTCGCCGATGCTCTAATCCAGATGGTCTGCCCCACCGGCGCCGCCGCCTGCGCCGTGAATGTTGAGATGAGTATCGTTAACACTAGAAACAAGATCTTCGCCATAACTGTTTCCTCCTCAATTGGGTGCTCCGCCCCTCTTGATCGCAACTGAAAGTAATAGGGGATGCTGTGTCCAGGTCGACGTGCTGAGCGTCACGTGAGAACCAATTGGGAGGCCCTTGGATGTGGTCAGGATAATACCATCGATTTATCTTGCTGAGCTTGCTAGAATCAGGTCCGACATGAACGTAAGTGAACGCATAACTATGGATCCGGAGATCTGCCACGGCAAGCCAACGATTCGCGGCCTCCGCTATACGGTTGAGTCTATTCTTGAACTATTGAGTTCCGGAATGGCTGTTGAGGAAATTCTGGCTGACTACGAAGACTTGGAACGAGAGGACATTCTCGCCGCGTTAGATTTCGCCAGACAACTTAGCCAGATAAAGCGCATTGAGCCCCTTGTGGCATGAAGTTCCTCATTGACGCTCAACTTCCACGACGTCTCGCCCACCAGTTACGCGTGGCCGGATTTGAAACAACTCATACGCTTGATCTTCCACTAGGCAATCGTACTACCGACCGCGAACTGATCACCTTCTCCTTGAGTGAACAGTACGTCGTAATTACTAAAGATGCTGATTTCGTAGACTCCTTTTTGTTGAGGCACGAACCTTGGAAGTTGCTACTTGTATCGACGGGCAACATTGACAACAGCGAACTGCTTAGATTGTTTCAGTTGAACATTGATCAGTTAGCGGAGTCGTTTAAGACCTTCGATTTTATTGAACTGAATCGAACAAGTATGATTTGCCACTTGTAATCGGTGAACCAGTTCCGCGTAACACTCTTTAGTTCTCAAGTTTCATTCACAGCGTTTAGCCAAATAATTACATGCAGTTCCAGAATCGAGACACAGGTCTGAACTGATGAACTTGAAAGCGGGAGGAGGTCGGACTCCTCCCGCTGTTTTCAAAACCTCAACTAGACCAACGCGCTCACTCCTTAACGCGTTGGTGACGCTTGCGCATTGCTCCTGCCGCGCCGAGGATGCCGGTCGCTAACAAAAGCAAACTGGCGGGTTCGGGGACTGCCGCTGTTCCAAGCTGTCCGCGAATCTCGCCGGTCGGAAATTGTTCAGTGTGGATGTTCAGATAAGCGAGTCCATTGGTTAATCCCGAGATGAAGGCGGCCTGCGCTGCTGCCACAGTCCCGCCATTGGCCGTGATGAAGGCGGGGTTGTACGTCGAAGCAGCAGTCAGGTCAAACGACATCAAGTAAGTGCCGGTAGTAACGCCAAGTGGAAATCCGGGAAACGTCGGGACCGCGGTTGCCACCATCGCGTTGGTTCCCGGACCGGCACAACAATGGATATGAGAAGCCACCGTGGGACTTACCAGACCCGCGAATGAAACGTTGATCGTTAGCATGTTAGTGACCGTATCAAGCGTCACTAATGCACTCCCAATACCCGGTGAACCCGTTGGCGGCACCTCCTGCGCGCCAGTCAGTGTCGTGGTGAACACAAGTTGGTCTGCTTTGGTTGCCGGAGAACACATAAACACGGCAACCACCAGCCCAACAAGAATCATTGTTTTCCTCATTAATTACCTCCCCTTATTCGTTCTGAAAGCATTTTGCTGCAACACCAGTCGTAACTGGTCAAAGCGTGTGTCGGAGTTTGTGTCGGGAACAAAAGTTAGACGGGGGACTAATACTAACTTCTGACTGAGCCCAAAGCTAGTAGAGGAGAGAGTAATTTCTGCAAACAGGATGCCAACTTTTGCGAAGCAGATAATGTATGCGAACAGCGAATTTTGGTCGGTTCGCTAGCGAACATAGCCCCGTGATTTCGGACGATCTTTAGAGATTCGGATCGCGCGACTCGCGTTAGCCACCACCCGCCACTGTGGCAACTCACGTTGGACCCAACGCCACGGTCATGCAAGTCTGACGGCCGTCAGCGTTCATGCAGACAGTTCTCAATATTTTCACCGGAGGCCCAACATGAAATCTCCCACGATCACATCATTCCTGTTATTCGTGCTAATCCTCGGTTCCGTCTCGTGCGGTGGCGCGAGGTCCGATTACAATTTAAGTGCGCCCACATCAACTGCGACAAAGAGTGTGGCCGCACAAGCAGAAACAACAGCAGCACAACCAACAGCAGAGAGTTTAAGAACAGATGGAACGGTACAGTTCAAAAAAGTCTCACTAGCAGAAGGCGAAAAGGCTGAAGAAACTTCCGCCGCCGCGGATCGCAAGATCATTCGCAACGCCGATCTAACAATGGAAGTCTCAGCTCCCACCGACACTCAACATCGCATCGTCTCGATCGCCGAGTCATACGGCGGATTTGTCGTCACTTCCGAAGCAAAACAGCGCGAGAGCACCGAGCCTGCCAAACGCACACTCGATATCAAACTCGTAGTTCGTATTCCGGAAGATCGTTTTGGTTCGGCACTCGATCAGATTCGCGCGCTGACCAGCAGTCCTATCGAGGAAAAGGTCACCGGCCAGGACGTCACTGAAGAGTTCATCGATCTCGAAGCGCGTATTCGCACACAAAAAGCACTCGAAGCGCAGTTTCTTCAGATCATGCGACAGACGGGCAAGATCGTCGACGCCCTCGAAGTGCAACGCCAGATCGCGGAAGTGCGCACTGATATCGAAAGACTCGAAGGCCGCAAGCGCTTTCTCGAAAACCGCTCCAGTCTCTCGACAATCACCGTAAACATCATCGCGCCGAAGCCAATGGTCGTCGTACCAACCAGCGGATTTCGTCAAAGCGTTCGCGAAGCCATAGCGGAGAGCGTTGACGTCGGATCGGGAATCCTACTCTTCTTCGTGCGCTTCCTGATCCTGATGATCCCAATTTCAGTGTTCGTGCTTTTGCCGAGCGGGCTGCTTGTTCGTTATTTTATCCGCCGAGCCAAACGCATGCGTCTGGCCGAAGCTTTATCAGCTCAAACGGCGGGATAATCACTGGTGACACGTAACAACGCTAGCGCGACATTAATTGCCATTGCTCTTATGCTATCGGCAGCCTGCACAAAACCTGCGGCGAATACGAACCAATCGGCTGCTGCCGGTAGTAGCGAACCGCCGCAGATTGCCTCGACTGACGTCGTGAAAGCGACACCGGAGGAACTCACGCTCGCAAAAGGCGAGTCGGGTTACGCAATCGTTCGTTTGCAGATTCGGAACGGTTATCACATCAACGCAAACCCGCCGACGTTTCCGTACCTCAAAGCAACGGAGGTCGAGATCACGCCGGCGAACGGAATCTCCGTTGACTTCGTTACGTATCCTGACGCGTTGACGAAGAACTTTGCGTTTGCCGACGAGCCGTTGAAGGTTTACGAAGGCGAGACGATCGTGAAGGCGATGCTCAAGGCTGGGCCGAAAGCGGAGCCGGGCAAACACAACCTTTCCGCAAAACTGCGCGTCCAGGCATGTGACGATACGGTCTGTTATCCTCCTGGAACGATGGACCTGAGCGTTCCGGTGGCTATTAAATAAGGTAAGTGAAGACCTTTTGGATTGTTGTTTCGGCGTTGTGTGGGGCGACCGCGGTGTTTTTCGTGGTCCGCGACGACTTTGAAAAGATGTTTATTGCCGCGGTGTTGGGAGCGGTTGCGTGGTTCCTGAGTTATCGAGTGCGCTTGAGTGAGACACTTAGGGACAGGGATGAAATGGATAGAGAAGACGAGGATGATGAGGAAGCTTAGCGTTGGTTTAGTACTCTTATTGATTGTTGCAGGTGCGGCGAAGGCGTCGGATGTTTCCGATGTACGTGGCACGGTGCAGAACGTTTTCGAGCAACTAAAGTCGCGCAACTATTCGGAGCTGTACGACATGCTCCCCGGTTCTTCACGCAATCGCATGTCGCGCGATCGTTTCGTCAGTGCGCTTCAGCGCGCGCAGGATTTTTATCAACTCGATCGCCTCGAGATTGGCGCGGTCAAAGTCTCAGGCAATCTCGCGGTTGTCGACACAACGCTCTACGGACGCGTGGTCGCGCCGATTCAGGCGGAAGGAAAGATCGTTGTGCAACAGTATCTGTTACGCGAGGATGGGAAATGGCGCGTGGCGACCGGCGATCAGTCAGCGGTGAAGAGGTTTCTCGCACAGAATCCTGGGTTTAGTAAAGGTTTCAAGATCCGCCAGCCGCGCATCTACATCAAGCGAAACAACAGTTGGGTGGAATTTAACCCAGGGCGCTAGCGTAACGGTCGCGAATAAAGCAGGGATACCGGCGCTAGCAGGTCGTGTTCAGTTAGCTCAACAGCATCAGGTCATCGAACGAAAGTTGCGCGTCATCAACACGCTCGGCGTATTCGCCGTGCCGGATGCGATGACGCGGCACTTCCAGCGCCTCGCGTACGGCGTCGAGATGAAAACGGATGATACGTGGAGTTAGTCGGACGGAAGGAATGCGACGCTTTGCGGCGAGCCTGCGCACCGTCGATTCACTGACTTGAAGGTGGCGGGCTAGCTGTTTGGCAGTCAGAAATTCTTCACGTTTCTCTTCTTCCATACTTAAAAGGATTAGGATTTCGGGGGCAACGACAACGCGACCCGATAAACCGCCGCGCCATCGATCTCCACGTCCTTGCTGATCGGCTCCGCGCCACCAGCTTTCACGCTTACACGGTACTTCGCCGGCTCAGGCGACAAGCGAAACTTGAACGATCCCGTCTCGGTCGTGATCCGGCCGTCGACCTTCTTCACCGTTCCGTCTTCCATTACGCGCGCCAACTCAACCTTCGCGTTCGGTACGCTGTGACCGTCCGCCGTAAAAACGCTGCCACCGATAAACGCAATCGAACCTTCATCAATCGTGAGGACCAGCCTATCTCCGAGCGAACGAGTCTTGCCGGCTTTGACTTCTACGTCTTCCATCGTGCCGATGCTCAGTCCTGCTTTGCGAAACGTCAGCCCGTATTTGCCCGGCTCGAGCCGCGACACGAGAAACTCGCCGTTCTTTTGCGTTTCCGCACGCGAGACTTCCTTGTCACCACGCCGCACCACAACCGTAACACCCGACGGCGTTCCCGTTTCCACTCGCACTTTGCCTTTGATCGCGCCGGTTGATTTGTCCTGCGCCACGGCCGCGGCACACAGAGCAACGAGCGCTATCGCGGCAAAGAGAGTTTTGCTGAACCTCATAGGCATTCCTCCACGTAAAGAATCCGTGTAATCTTTAGCAGAAATCATATCGTATAATCCGGAACGGCGCCTCCAGGAAAGAGTACTAATGCCAAAAAGACCAGCGGCTTT
>DATEHX010000049.1:0-4260 GCA_035279345.1 Pyrinomonadaceae bacterium
TGGTTTCGCAACTTGTCGCAACCGGAGAAAGATCAAATCGCACACCGCATGTGGGCGGAGGGACGGCTGAAGCTTGAAACGTGGTTGGGTCCACGGGTGCAAAACGATCGCGTAAACATTTGGCCACGCGCCGAAGTCTCGCGTTGTCGCGAACAAGAGGATGGTGCGTTGCGAGTTGAGTTGAGCAACGGCGAAACGGTCGTGGTGGACGAGATCATTCTCGCTACGGGATACAAAGTGAACATCGCGCAACTACCCATTCTCGCATCAGGCAACATTCTCGCCTCGCTTAAAACGCGCAACGGCTTTCCCGAGCTCGACGATCATTTCCAAACTTCCGTGCCCGGCTTGTTCATCACGAGCATGCCTGCTTCCCAGGACTTTGGACCATTCTTCGGCTTCACCGTCGCCGTGCGCGCCGCCGCCCAAATAATCGGCAAAGCTTTACTCTTGTAGCGAATAATCTTTTGTGCTTCTTGCGCCTCTTTGTGGCACACTGATTCTCATTTTGTCCTCCGGAGATCCGCATGCCGCGACCAATTGTCCTGCTTCTTTCCCTCGTGTTGCTTGCTTCGCCATGTTTGGCACAGTCTGCTGCTACGGCGACTGAGATACCGTTCACCTTCCACAAGGGCCTCGTCATCGTTGAAGCCAAACTTAAAGACGACGTTTCCGTACTGGTCGTTCTCGCCACCGGCATGGAACATTCAACAACTGATCCGGGATTGCTCAAAAAGTATGACTTGCAACCCTCCTACGGCGGGGACGGCCAAGTGACTGGCAGAAACGACAAGATTGTTTATTTCACAAAGGTCAGCGGAGTCAGAATCGGAAACAGCAAGTCGAAAGACTTGCTCCTGAGGTTTGGCTCAGTTGCCGAGCTTAGCAAGATGGCCGGTAAGGAAATCTTCGCCGCCCTGGGGGCTGATTTCTTCGAAGGCCAGACGATTCAACTCGACTTCAAGAACAGTGTCGTTCGATTTCTGGAAAAGACTCCATCTGAGCTAATCGATAACAAGGATCCAAAATTCAACGCGGCAAAAGCCACGGTCTTGCGCATGGCGCCGAAAGCTAGCGATCCTTTTCGAAAGACTTACCTGGTGCCTCTCGTGAAAGACGTTCAAATGAATGGGCAGAAAACGAATCTGCTCTTCGACACTGGTATCGCGACTCTACTGGCGTTGTCGTCTTCAACCGGCAAAAAAGCAGGCTTGAACGTTCCGGCCGACAATGAGCCGCCACGAGAAGAAAAGATTACGCTGCGTCTCGAGTCGAACGAGCTCGCGGACGTGCCGGCGATGATCTATGCGAAAGGGACGAGTGCCGACCAGAACCTGAGTAAGTCCGGCGGCGCCGTTGCGGGCTCGTTCTTCTTACAAAAGTTCGTGGCAATCTTCGACTATAAAAAAGGCGTTGTAGTGCTCGAGCAGTTTTAAGTATGCACGGAGCTTACGAAACGGAATATCAAACATGGCAGCGCGATCCGGAAGGTTTTTGGGCGCAGGCCGCGGAAGCGATTCACTGGTATAAAAAATGGGACGAGGTGTTGGACCAATCGCGTGCGCCTTTCTGTCGCTGGTTTTCGGGTGCTCTGGTTAACACGTGCTACAACCTGCTCGACGTGCACGTCGCAAACGGTCGCGCCGAACAACTCGCGCTCATCTACGATAGTCCCGTAACAGGCGTCATCAAGTCATATACCTATAAGCAGCTTTTGCATAAGGTTGCTCACTTCGCGGGTGCGCTGCGGCAACAAGGCGTTGAAAAAGGCGATCGCGTGATCGTCTACATGCCAATGGTTCCCGAGGCAGTGATCGCAATGCTGGCGTGCGCACGCATCGGCGCGATTCATTCGGTAGTTTTTGGCGGTTTTGCCGCTGATGAGTTGGCTACTCGCATAAACGACGCGCGTCCGAAATTGATCGTCTCGGCTTCGTGCGGGATCGAAGTCAATCGCGTGGTGCCTTACAAGCCGATGCTCGACAAGGCGATTGATTTGGCAAAGTACAAACCCGAGCGCTGCATCATCCTGCAACGCCCGCAACTCGAAGCCGATTTCGTTGCCAATCGGGATATCGAATGGTCCGAAGCATTGAAGCAGTCCGAGTCTGTTGACTGCGTGCCGGTCGCTGCGACCGATCCGCTTTACATCCTGTACACGTCAGGCACGACCGGTATTCCGAAAGGTGTCGTGCGTGATAATGGCGGTCATCTCGTCGCGTTGAAGTGGAGTATGAAGAACGTCTACGGCATGGAACCGGGTGACGTGTTTTGGGCTGCTTCTGATCTCGGTTGGGCCGTCGGTCACTCATACATCGTTTACGGTCCATTGCTCCACGGAAACACCACGATTCTTTACGAAGGCAAGCCGGTTGGGACGCCGGATCCCGGCGCATTCTGGCGCGTGATCTCGCAGCACCACGTTCGCGCGCTATTCACCGCGCCGACTGCCTTTCGCGCGATCAAACGCGAAGACCATGCTGGTAATTATCTGCGTCAACACGATCTCGCAGAGTTTCGCACGCTGTTTTTAGCGGGTGAACGTTGCGATCCGGATACGTTGGCGTGGGCTGAGTCGCAACTGGGCGTACCGGTTATCGATCATTGGTGGCAAACGGAAACCGGTTGGCCCATTGGCGCCAACTGCACCGGACTTGAACTGCTGCGCGTCAAACCTGGTTCGTGTGGCAAAGCAGTTCCGGGTTACGACGTGCGCGTAGTTAATGATGAAGGCGCGGAGGTGGTTGATAACCAGATCGGCAACATCGTTATTAAGCTGCCGCTGCCGCCGGGATGTTTGCCGACGCTTTGGAATAACGATGCCGCGTACGTTGAGTCGTACCTCGATTCGTATCCCGGCTATTACAAGACCGCCGATGCGGGATTCAAAGACGAAGACGGCTACCTGTGGATCATGAGCCGCACGGACGACATAATCAACGTCGCCGGACACCGGTTGTCGACAGGCGCGCTCGAAGAAGTACTTGCGGCACATGCGGACGTGGCGGAATGCGCGGTGATCGGCGTCGCTGATGAGTTGAAAGGTGAAGTACCGCTCGGACTGGTCGTGTTGAAACTCGGAGTGGGACGTTCATCGGAAGACATTATTGCTGAGTTGATCCATCTGGTGCGTGAGAAGATTGGACCAGTGGCTTCGTTCAAAGTGGCGACGGTTGTGAATCGTCTTCCCAAAACACGTTCCGGCAAGATCGTGCGCGGCACGATCAAGAAAATCGCGGATGGTGTTGAATACCGCATTCCCCCAACCATCGAGGACGCCACAGTCCTCGACGAGATCACAGTAAACCTGAACGCGATCGGTTATCCGCGCACTTAGAGAAGTAGTTCTTGAACGAAGTGAGTCGCTCGTTGAGATGTTTTATAGATTGAGTAGCAGACGCAAACGCAGTCCAACACTCTCGAGTGTTGAGAGCTTTACACTACCTAAAACTTTGACTAACCGATCTGTCGAGATTGAACGTATATCTTCACACTTAATAAAACCACGGAGTTTCAAACCGCCTGCAGGGGGATTCATTTCGACATGTGAAGGAATGCTCTTATCTTTGGACGTGATCGGAATAACGATAACCAACTCCGCGGCACTCCGATTGAACCGATCGTCCGAAACTATAAGGCAGGGTCTTCGACCCGATTGTTCACGGCCCTTCGTAGGATCCAAGTCAACAAACCATACTTCGCCGCGATGAAAATTAGCTGCCGCCAATGACGTTTCCGTCCTCTGTCCAGACCTCGCCCGGTTCAATGTCATCTGAAAGCGTGTTGTCCCAAGCCTGGCGTTCCTGTTGTTCTTCGGTCCAAGCTTTGCGGTCATTTTTGAGTGCGTCAAAGGCCGCGCCTAAGGAGTCGAAAAATCGCTTTTTCTGATACTCCGCGAGCGCTTTGTCCAGGACTCCCTGCATCGATACCCCCTCAAGACGCGCCAACTCTCTAAGCACCTTATGTGTTTGATCGCCTATTCTTAACTGTGCCATAACGCCTCCTAAACCCTTGACCATACACTTGGGAGAGGCGTTGTGTAACGTAAACCAGCAACTGTCAACAAAGTCGGTGACAATTCTGTATGCATCAACAGCAGGCAAACGGAGAGTACCATAAATCGTCAACGGCACTCGATGAGATGCCGCAACAGAAGATGCTATAGGAGGGGCCCGACCAATAAACGTGGCTAGATCACCGGCAGCGCAGCTATACTCCACGAACATCACGATGTCTTTCACCAGCATACTATCGCTCGCA
>DATEHX010000050.1:0-2162 GCA_035279345.1 Pyrinomonadaceae bacterium
AAGCGTTACCTTCGCGGACACCGGACGTCCTTCATAATCGGTGGTCGACACTTTTACGGGAGCTATTTGACCCGGCGTGTAGACATAGCGTTCGGGAGTTGCGCGTGCGATGACGGTGCCACGCGTCGCGATCAGGCTTGCCGTACCGGTGATGCTGCGGCGAGAGGCGTCGGTGATCTGCGCTTCGAGACGGTATTGGGAGTCCCAAACATCCTCTTCATTGGTTGACGGCACGTCGAAGTCGATCGCGAGCCGGCCGGAAGCGTCGAGCTTTCCTTCGCCTTCCAATACCATGTCGCCGCCGTAACCGCCGTAGTCCGAGTAATCGATCTCATCGTCGAGTCCCGATTCCTCATCGTCCGTTTGCCAGTAACTCGGGTAATAACGCGAGCGATAGATGTAGTACTTCACATCCGCATTCGCGACGGGCGCACCGAAGAAATAACGCGCGTTGATCTCAAACTTCGACTTGCCACCAGCCGGCACAAACCTCTGCGGCGCCGTGACCGTGACTTTGTATTCAGGTTTCTTGTACTCGGCAACTTCAAAACTTCCGGTCGAACTTCCTTCGTCCGTCGCGGCTTCGATCTGATAAACGCCGAGGGGTGCTTCATCCGCGAGTGTTAACTCGCCGTGGAACGTGCCGCGTGACGAGAGTCGCAGCTCCTGTTGGTAGACCTGTGCGTCACTCGGATCCTTAACGCTGACGGAAACTGTTTGACTCTTCAGCGAGCGGTAACGGTTCTGCTCGTCGAGCGTGCGCAGGATGCCTTTAAAGAAGACCTGATGCGTCGGGCGATAGATGGGCCGATCGGTGTAGATGTAGCCTTGAACATTCTCCGCGCCGGTTTGGTCGCTGAAGTAATACGACTCGAGATCCGAGACAGCGAAGTTTTCGCGTTGCGAGGCGAGAATCACATAGCCGTTGTTGTCGACTTGCGGAATTTCCGGTTCGCCGAGTTCTTCATCCTTCTTCTCATCGATTTTCGTGCGAAACAGACCTTCGGCATTCGTGCGGCCGGCGGCCAGCGGCTTTTGCGCTTTCACGATCTCGATTTGCGTGTCGGCGCGCGGTGCGCCGGTGCGGCGATCGACGGCATAGACCAGCAGTTCGCCATTCGGCGAAGATTTTTCGACCATCGCGAGATCTGTCACCACGACGATCGTGTACGCGCGTAACTCCTGGCCCACTGCTTCAACGAGATAAACGCCGGGTTCGCGTTTGCCGAGTGGAACCATGCGCCGGTCGTACGCGTTTTCCAGCGCCGGTAACGGTTCGCGCCAACTGGTTACGAGTTGATTCGGATTCAACAATGGAACACGCGCGTAGTCGGCGACGTTGAGCGGCGTGCGTTTGCTGATCGTGTCGGGAGCGCGAAACTTCTGGTTGAACGAGTAGCGCGTTTCGTTTTTCAACTGTTCGCGGAAGTAGTTTCTGATTCCCGAATAGGCCCAGGTTTTAACGGAACGAATACGTTCGAGCAGCGAGGGTTTGCGTGTCAGCTTGGTGGTGAGCTGTTCTTCTTCGTCTTTACCCATCTGATGCGGATCGCTGAGTTGTGCGAAGAACCTGGCCGGATCGTTCACGCGATACACGCGAAAATCGAGACTGCCTATGCCGCGATAATCGAGCCAGAGGCGCGGATTCTCTGAAGTGCCGAAACTACGGTTGCTGGAAAGCGAGAAGAACGGCTTGGATGGGTCGACAGTGACTTCCGCGGGAGCGGCAAGCGGCGCTGCTTCAGCAGCGTTGCGCAGCCGGTGATCCGCGAGCGATAACGCTGCCACAATAACCAGTACGTAAACCAAAAGGGCCGCGATGCGGGTGGCCTGAAAACGTATGCGGAGCACTTTCATTCCTCCAGAGAAGATTGCTGATTAAGGAGTTTCAGACGATAGAAACCGAGAAAATTCGGATTGCTTGCGAGCGGCCGCCAACGCTTGTTCGGGTGTTGGTCCAACACGTCCAGGCGTACTTTCTTGACTGTGCCACCGTTTTCGGGTGCGGCGCCCGTGTGATAGACCACCCAATCGTGCGCGCCTTCGTTAGCGATGGACGCGTCGCCGATAAAAATCATGACGTGATAAGGAAACTTCTGAACGTACGGTTGGTAGAAGAACAACAGATCGCCGGGCCGCGCTTGTTCGCGGTCGCGGCTGAC
>DATEHX010000051.1:0-8751 GCA_035279345.1 Pyrinomonadaceae bacterium
CGGTATCAGCGAAACCGCGCAACGCAATCTCTTTCAGGCGTTCACGCAAGCTGACGGTTCTACGACGCGCAAATTTGGCGGCACGGGCCTCGGTCTGGCCATTTCGAAACAACTCGTCGAACTCATGGACGGCAAGATCGGTGTGCGCAGCGCAGCAGGTGAAGGTTCGACGTTCTGGTTCACAGCGCGGTTTGAGAAACAGCCTGAAGGAGCTTTCGTTGAGCAACCAAATGTCGACTTTGAAAACCTGCGCGTATTGATCGTTGACGACAGCGCGACGAACCGCCAGATCCTGAAGCATCAAGTCGGGTCGTGGGGAATGGTCCACGAAGAAGCGGAGTCAGGACAGCAAGCACTCGCACTGCTGCATGCGGCGGCGCAGCGCAACGAGCCGTTTAGTCTTGCCGTGCTCGACCTGATGATGCCGAACATGGACGGCTTTGAACTCGCACGCCGGATCAAGGCCGATCCCGCGCTTGCCGGTGTTCGGCTTGTGATGCTGACGTCGTTTGGTGAGCGTGGTGATGCGCAGACTGCGCGCGAGAGTGGTATCGCGGCTTATCTAACGAAGCCGGTGCGCCAGTCGCAATTGTTCGACTGTTTGGCGAAGGTTATCAGTACGAGCTATTCAAAGCAGGAAGCCAACGTTCCAACGGCGCCCGTAGTCACGAAGCACTCGCTTGCAGAAGCGAAGATCATGTCGAACAAACGTTTACTCCTGGCTGAAGACAACGTTGTCAATCAGAAGGTGGCGCTGCGGCAATTGCAGAAGTTGGGTTATCGAGCCGATGCGGTGGCCAATGGGCGTGAGGCCGTCGAAGCGTTGGGACGCATTCCTTACGACCTGGTGCTGATGGATTGCCAGATGCCGGAGATGGACGGCTACGAAGCGACAGCCGAGATCCGCCGCCGCGAGGGTGCAGCGAAACACACCTGGATCGTCGCGATGACGGCGAACGCGTTGGAAGGCGATCGGGCGAAGTGTCTCGCGGCGGGAATGGATGATTACGTTTCGAAGCCCGTGAAAGTTGAAGACCTGAGCGCGGTGCTGAGTAACTTGCTCGCGGAACAAAGCGTTGTGGTTTGAGTTCGAGGCAGGTTACATTGAACGTCAAGCTGCGGCATGACGTTTCAACAGGCGCCTCCAACTCTTGGGAATCAATATGAAGATGATCGCGTACTGCGATCGTATCTCGCGCGCGTTTTTCCGCCCGGGGTGTTGAGCGAGATCGAGCCGTCGCTGGTGGAGATGGGCCGGCTCGCGGGCGGTGAGTTATATCAACTACAGCTCGCCGATCGTTTGAATGAACCGCGGCTCACGCAATGGGATGCGTGGGGGAATCGTATCGATCGGATCGAGTTGACGCCGCTGTGGCAGCGCGCCGAACGCATCGCGGCCGAGCATGGCGTCGTGGCCACGGCTTACGAGCGCAAGCACGGAAGTCTTTCACGGGTTCATCAGTGTGCGCTTGCTTACCTCTTCACTCCATCGACTGACATTTACAGTTGTCCGCTCGCGATGACTGACGGCGCTGCGCGCACGTTGCTCGCATCCGGAAATCAAGAGTTGATCGAACGCGCGGTGCCGCACTTGATCGCTCGCGAACCGCCGGAGTTTTGGACCGCGGGTCAGTGGATGACCGAGCTCACGGGCGGCTCGGATGTAGGACTGTCGGAGACGATCGCCAAACGCGAACGTGATTCAGAGTTTCGCTTGTACGGCCGGAAGTGGTTTACGTCGGCGATTGCGTCGCAAGTCGCACTCACACTGGCGCGGCCCGAAGGCCATCCGCCGGGCGGACGCGGGCTCGCACTCTTCTACATCGAAACGCGCGACGAGCACGGCCGGCCGCGCAACATCGAGATCAATCGTCTCAAAGACAAACTCGGCACACGCAAAGTTCCCACCGCTGAACTGACGTTGAACGGCACGCCCGCGCAACTGTTGATGGGGACGACCGACGGCGTTCGCAACATCGCGCCGTTGCTCAACATCACGCGTCTGTGGAACGGCATCAGCGCAGTGGCGCTCATGCGCCGTGGACTCGCGCTCGCGTTTGATTACGCTGGCAAGCGAATGGCTTTTGGATCGACGCTCGCTGAAAAGGCGTTGCACATGGACACGTTGATGGGCGTGCAGGCCGAAGCGGAAGCAGCGTTTCATCTTGCGTTTTACGTGGCTGAGTTAACGGGACGAAGCGAAGCCGGTGAGATCACTGAAGACGACGCGTGGTTATTGCGCTTGCTTACGCCGATCATGAAGTTGACAACGGCGAAGCAGGCGGTCGTAGTAACGAGTGAGGTGCTCGAATCATTTGGCGGCGCTGGTTATGTGGAAGATACCGGTTTGCCTGTTTTGTTGCGCGACAGCCAGGTGCTGCCGATCTGGGAAGGAACGACGAACGTGCTTGCGCTCGATACGCTCCGAGCGATCGGAACCAATGAATCGATCGCACCGCTGCTTTCAGCGATAACGCGCATGTTCGAAACGCTTCAAGCACCCCTCTTAGATTTGGCTCGTGTCGTAACCGCGGCGTTGAATCATGCTGAGGGTTGGTTGCGTGAAGCACAGGCAGCGGATCGTTCAGTGTTGGAAGCTGGCGCGCGCCGCTTTGCTTTGACACTCGGCCGCGCGACCGAACTGGCGCTGCTTATCCGGCACGCGCAATGGTCGGAAGCTATCGAACAAGACAAACGCGCGACCGCATCCGCGCGTCGCTTTGCTCAAGCCGGCATCGATCTAATCACGGAATGAAACCGATCTCACAGACAGCGTTCTACTGTTGCGGCGTGCGCATGCAGGACGCCAAACGCGCGCAGCCAATTTGTGGCGACGTCTATGCGAAAGTCTTCATGAACGAGGACGGCCTGCGCATTCTCGAGAAGTTCAAAGACGAAACTCATCCAAATAGTTCCAACGTCGCCCGCCACCGTATCATCGACGACCTGCTGCGTCAGGAACTCGCCGCACATCCCGATCTGCGCGTGGTGATCATCGGCGCAGGCTTCGATAGCCGTGCTTACAGATTGAAAGGCGGCACTTGGGTCGAGCTCGACGAACCTCAGGTGATCGCTTACAAGAACGAGCGTCTACCTGTCGCTGATTCGCAAAACGAACTTCATCGCGTGGCGATCGACTTCTCGACTGACTCCGTGGAAGACAAGCTGTCGCCGTTTGCCGGCCCTGGTGTTCCGGTGGTTGTAGTCGTCGAAGGCGTCTTTATGTATCTTGAGCAACAAGCGATCGAGCAGTTGTTGCAAACGCTGCGTCGTCTGTTCCCGCAACACAAACTGATTTGCGATCTGATGACCAGAAAATTCTTCGAGAAATACGGCCGCACGATACACGAAAAGCTCACCGGGATGGGCGCTACGTTCAAATTCACCGCCGACAATCCGGAAGAAATCTTTGTCAAGAATGGCTACCAGCGCGTGGACCAGATTTCGACGGTCGTGAAGTCGACGGAGTTTGAAGGAAGAAAGATACCGAAGATTTTGTTCAAGACGTTATTGCGCACGTTGGCGAGTGGATATGCTATTTATGTCTTCGAATCCCAGTGACACGATCATGGTTGAGCTGGGCTTCGTGAAACTACCGCAGTCTTCGGTAATGTAAACCTTTGGCCCTTGTAGTCCAGGTAATACTCGTTACCCAAGCGCGATAAAACATGTATTTGGCAAATTCGTTTAGGCGGTGAGCCTTTACAGGTGCATGGAAGCTTGAGTCTGTCGATAATGCGCTGGCCTTCGTCATTGAGCAACAAATCTACGGTTTGGCTTTGGACTCCAATACCGTAAGCAGACAATATTTGCGTCGACAGCGACTCGTTGCGGTCGGCCACAACGAGCAGCAACAACGCAATCACCAGCGCGGCGCTTATTGCCTGTGAATGACTTCGGTGATAATGAAGCGCAACAAAGTGGTTCGAGACTAACACTGCGATTGCGCAGAGGACGGTTATGGCAATAAAGTTCCTGTCGGTACGTCGACCCAACAATAGGAAAAACAACAACATTGATGTCTGTCCCAAGCCAACCGACAGCACAAACCAAGCCACGTATTTGAAAACCCTACGGCTGTTTTCCTCTTCCCCCGATTGTTTTATTTGGGGCTGGTCTTGTTCCGCACTGACTGAACTCTCTTGCGGTTCTGATTCTTTTGCCTTTTCCACCAACTCTATGAAACGGGGTTTGCGATTGCAGCCAACGATGAATAACAGGCCTACCGAAATCAGTATATAGACGACTATTAGTCCCTGACCTTGAAGCCAATTTTTGGGCAAGACACACTGTAAAAGCAGCAGGGCCAGATGATTTCCCAGTAATACAAGCCAAAAGGGTAGACCGACGTATTTCCATAAAGTTCTAAGACATAAATCATTGGAAGTTGGATGAAAACAAAAAGCCTTCTTAATTCTTTCGTCGAAGATCAGGAATTCCGACCAGATGTATCCGGGAATAAGGAGTGAAAGCGCCAACACTAATGTTATTGCTCCACCAACGAAGGTCGCGACAGCCATGTGGACTATGGATGAACTCCATTCAATATCCGGTAGATAGTGAATGCGGGCGTAGTAGAGTGATATGATGCCGCCGCCGAAAATTAAAAACACTAACCACACCACTACAGTCGAATCTACTTTTTCCAAGAATGCAGCACTGGAGGATTTATCTGGATCGGTGTTCGCCATATATCTACTCCCGTGGTATTTGGAAGATAGTGGAAACAGAAGACCAGCTAGAGTAACTGGTTCTTCAGTTCTGGATTCAATGAGGTGCCGAACTGCGAGCGCAAGATTATCATAAAGGCCCGATTTCAAGGACCATTTCTATGACACAATCGTTTTTCTTGTTAGCCTCTGTCATCGCTGTTCTGATGGCCGCGGCGATTCCTGGTCAGGCTCAGGATAAAAAGATGGATGAAAGAGTCGACCTAAAATACAAGGTGGGGCAGAAGTGGAGCTATCAAGCGCGCGCGGGTGAGGAAGACTCTTACCTGATCATCGTGAAGATTGATAAAGACACTAAACTCGGAAACATCATTCACATTGCCCTTAGCGGATTGAAGATAAAGAACCGTCGCAGTCCGGATGGCATCAGCGATCAGATCAACCACATGCCCTTCTCGGAAGTAGCACTTAACAAGAGCGGGTTGAAGCTATTGAAAGAAAAAATCGATCTGCCTGATTTCGAGGAAGGCTATCAAATCTGGCGCAAGGACTTTGACGCAGGGCGCGCTGGCATCTATTCGATCACCGTTGCCGAAGCGGTGAAGGTAATGGAAACAGCTTTGAACCAATAATCGTCTGCCATATAGAAACATGAAAATTGACCGTCGTAGTTTTATTGCCGCTTCATCTTCCGCTTTGGTGTTCGCGAAGAGTCAGTTGTCAACTGCGTCGCCGGTTGAAACTGCCGAGGAGCAGACAAAGATTGAAGGGCGCCAGGTCGCGGTTTATACGACCGCGGCGAAGACCGACTATCGGCTCGCTGCCACAAGCACAGTCAGCTTTAAGCCACACGGGCAGCCACTCGAAACACAGATCTGTGTGTTCGTCGATCCAAGCAGGACGTTTCAAACGTTTTTAGGCATCGGCGGCGCGCTCACCGACGCCTCAGCCGAAACGTTTGCGAAACTGCCGCAGGCGAAGCAACAAGAATTCCTGAAGGCTCATTACGATCGCGAAAACGGCATCGGCTACACGCTCGCGAGAACCAACATCCACAGTTGCGACTTCTCCAGCGGCAGCTACACCTACGTCAGCGAAGGCGACAAAGAGTTGAAGTCGTTCAGCGTCGAGCACGACCAGCAATTTCGAATTCCCTTCATCAAACAGGTGCTCGCCGCCACTGGAGGCAAACTCAATCTCTTCGCGAGCCCGTGGAGCCCACCCGCGTTCATGAAAGACAACAACAACATGCTCCGCGGTGGTAAGTTGAAACCGGAGTTCTATCAGTCGTGGGCCAACTATTTCGTGAAGTTCATTCGTGCGTACGAACGCGAGGGCATTCCGATCTGGGGCGTGAGTATTCAAAACGAACCGATGGCCACGCAGAAATGGGAGTCGTGCATTTTCTCCGCTGACGAGGAAAGGGATTTTCTGAAGAATCACCTTGGCCCAACGATCAAAAAAGAAAAGCTCGGGGATAAGAAGATCATCGTGTGGGACCACAATCGCGACCTCATCTATCAACGCGCGCGTACGATTCTTACCGATCCGCAAGCCGCGCAGTACGTTTGGGGCGTCGGTTATCACTGGTACGAGCCGTGGAGCGGAGGCGAGCCGATGTTTGATAACGTCAAGCTCGTGCGCGAGGCTTTTCCCGAGAAGCACCTGATCTTCACCGAAGGCTGCGCTGATTCGTTCAAGCCGGAGAGACTTACCGATTGGGCGTTGGGCGAACTGTACGGGCGCTCGATGATCAACGACTTCAACAGCGGCACTGTCGGTTGGACCGATTGGAACGTGCTGTTGGATGAAACCGGCGGTCCCAATCACGTTCAGAATTTCTGCTTCGCGCCTGTTCACGCCAACACGCGCACGGGTGAGTTGATCTACACCAACTCTTACTACTACATCGGACACTTCTCGAAGTTTGTCCGGCCGGGCGCGAAACGAATCGCGAGTTCGCCGAGCCGAAGCCCGTTGCTCTCAACGGCCTTTGTAAATCCCGACGGGAAGGTATCGGTTGTAGTGATGAACAAGACCGATCAGAAGATCGCCTACTATCTGTGGCTTGACGGCAACGCCGCGGAAGTGGAAAGCTTACCGCATTCGATTCAGACGCTCGTGTTCTGAACTCTTAAGCAAAGGAGAAGGTTATGAGATGTCGCATTGGTAGTCTTGGCTTGAAAGTACTGGTCCTGGTTTTCACACTTGTGCTGGGCGTGAGTCTTACGAAGCTCGTTCATCGCATGCCGAAGTCCCATACAAGTTGCCGGGCCGGTTTGGAAGCACCCCCGAAACGTGTGGACTATGTGGCATTACCGCGGGTCAATTTCTGCGACCTCATGGCTGCTCCGGAGTCGTACGAAGGCAAGATGGTCTTGCTTCCCGTCAAACATCGCGGGCAAGGCATGCTTCGCGGAGACGAGCTCTGCATGCAGGGTGATCCCAAGTTCGATATCGAATTTGTCGATGGCGACTTGCGCGAAGTTGGCGCTGAAGCGTTTTGGAGCGGAGGCGAAATGACGTTAGCCGGTAGGTTTAGTAAGCGTCCCTTTGCCGGCGACTCGCCCAAATACCGTTTTAGGGTATTCCAAATCGTCGAAGCCCGGCTTTTTGTTGCGCCTCACTGATCGAAAGAGTTTCCGCATGTAAATACTGGCGAATTGAAGAGGTAGTAAACGTACAGAAGAAAAAAGAAAATGAAAGGGCTACTGAAAATGGCCGTCAGGACGATAACCCTGAGGTTATGGTAGCCATCCATCTCCGCGACCTTCCTCAGTAACAAGACGCAGCCGACTACGAGTATTCCAAGATGAAGTACGTTTGCAAGAATGGAATCCGAAAACATCGCTGTGTCTCGCTTCGATAATCGTTAGGGCACTAAGTTAGACACCAGCGCCTTGCGATTGTTCCGTTTGGGTCAGAAGTAATTACAATCTTCGACATGAGTAACCTACAACTTACGAAACCGCCCGTGGCGAAGGCGGCGATGCTTATCAGACGGCCGGCTGCTGAGGTGTTCGAAGCGTTTATCGATCCGGCGATCACGTCGCGGTTCTGGTTTACCAGGAGCACTGGGCGTCTCGAGCCCGGCAAGCATGTAACGTGGACGTGGGAGATGTATGACCACTCGATTGAAGTCGAAGTGAAAGAGATCGAACCCGATAAGAGGATTGTGGTTGAGTGGGGAAACTATGGTGCGATGACGCAGGTCGAGTGGATCTTCACACCTTACGAAGTCAGCGCGACCTACGTCACGGTCACTAACTCCGGGTTTCAAGGCGATGGAGACAAGGTCGTCAGAGATGCACTCGATTCGACAGGTGGATTTACCTGGGTGCTAGCTGGTTTGAAAGCGCTGCTCGAACGCAACATCGAATTGAACGCGATCGCGGATGCGTTTCCGAAGGGACTTTGATCGCGATTAGATCTTTCGCGAGTCGTACGCCCAGTGCAGTAATGCTTGCCGCTGTTTGGGGCGACACTCGACTTCGCGTGGCGGACAGTGCTTCTTGATCTGCGCAATGTGACGGCGCATTGCGCGCCAGCGTTTGATTTGCCGTTCGTCGTCGGGACAGCGCCGGCCCATGAAGTAGCGGCAATACCATTGAAACCAACCACGTGGGTCTTCGTGATAGATCCAGCCCTTCTTGCGCCACACCGACAATGACACCGACGCATTGACGCGAAAGTAGTTGAGCTTTGGATCGTGACGCTCGTGACAAAGCCTGGCCCGGCGAAACCACGATGAAGGAAACTCATCCCGGCAGTCAGTCATATACTTCCCGCCGAACACGCCCAGTTCCAGCATCTCTTTTGGCGTGAGGTCCGGTTGAAAGTCAGGATCGAAGTTCTTGCCGATGGGTTCGGTGCAGAAGTAGACGTAATTTGACTGCATTCGATCGTTTACTTCGACGCGCCGCTTTTTCATTTTTAGCCACAAAGAAGCACAAGAAGCACCACGGTATCAATCCTGGCGCACGTTGCGCAACAGAGCGACTACTTCGGGTTTGTTTGCACGTTCAGCGGCTTCCAGTGCGGTGCCATAGTTCAGTCCGTGCTCGCTGCCGGAGATCAGACC
>DATEHX010000052.1:0-14670 GCA_035279345.1 Pyrinomonadaceae bacterium
GGCGTTGGGCGAGGCCGCCGGGTCCTTGGGCGCGCGCGCGTGGCAGCGATTCACGCGGGTGACGTTGCCGCTGGTTTGGCCGGGAGCGGTCGCGGGTACCTTGCTGGCGTTTGTGATTGCGTTGGGCGAATATGTGGCTTCCGTGCTCGTGTTCGTGCCGGTGAACCGGCCGATCTCGATCGCGATCGCGTCGGAGTTGAGAGATTTCAATCTCGGCGCGGCGGCGGCGTACGGAGTGGTTTTAGTAGTCATTATTTCTATCAGTATGGTGATAGCGGGAAGGCTTGAGAAACTGAGATGAAGAGAAAAGGCAATCCACAGATTACACAGACTTTTTACTGTAAAAAACTTCTGCGTAATCTGTGGATGGTTTTAGTGGCTTCGGTCGTGTTGGTGCAGTTGGTTGGATCGCCGGTGCGATCGCAAACCGATAACGCACAACTGCAACAGGCGCTACTCGATCTCCAGAACCCCTGGACGGTGATGTGTGTCGCCGCGCATCCGGACGATGAAGACGGCAGCGGTTTGACTGTGCTGCGGCGCAAGTATGGCGTGCACACGGTCTCGTTGTTTTCGACTTTCGGTGAAGGCGGACAGAATGCCGTTGGACCGGAACTCTACGAAGACCTCGGCGTGATCCGCGCACGCGAGACGATTGCTGCCGCGGAAGTGCAAGGTTCCGAACCTCACTTTCTCGGCTTTCGTGATTTTGGTTTTTCGAAGTCTGCTGAGGAGACGTTTCGCGCGTGGGGCGAACGCGAACTGCTGCGGCGCATGGTATTGCAGATTCGCAAGCTTCGTCCTGATGCGATCATCACGAATCACGACACGACGAGCGGTCACGGTCATCACCAGGCAACCGGGCGCGTCGTGCTTCAGGCTTTCGACGCGGCTGCCGATCCGAAAGAGTTTCCCGAACAACTGAAGGAAGCCGGCGTGTGGCAGGTGCAGCGATTGTTTGTGCGATCACGCGGCGCTGATGCGGCGGGACAAACATTCACGATCGATCCAAACGAAACCGATCCAGTGCGCGGCACGACCTACGCGCAGCAAGCACTCGCCGGATTGCAAAAACACGCGACGCAGGGGCCGTGGCCGAAAACAGTGCCGGCCGGTGGCGGACGGATCAGCCGTTACACGCTCGTGAAGCAAGCGGCAAATTCGCCAGCGCTTCCAGCGAATGCGAAGACGCCACTCGACGGACTCGCATTGCCTGAACAACTAAGCTCCCGGTTTGTAGCGCCGACGATCGAAGGCAAACCGTTGACTGACTTTGCCGATCGCCGTCTCGAAGTCCTGGTGGCGCTGATCAATGCTCGCCGGCGGGGCGCGTTCACGGCCCAGCCGGACGTGGTCGCGCTCGATCCGCAGCGTTTCAAACTAATGTCGTCGCGGCTCGATAAGGCGCTTGCGGTTGCGAGCGGCGTCGCGGTGAATTTGAATCCGGAAGGCACGGCGCTCGTGCCCGGTGAGAAGGCCAGGATCGCCGCGTCGATCAGCAACAACGGCGTCGGCGAGATTCAGATCAAGCAACTGAAGTTTCGCGGTCTTGGTTTGGAAGCCACGCCCAGCGTTGCCGACAAGATGTTGCCCGGGACCGAAACATCGGCGCGCATCGAAGTGACGACGCCGAAGACGACGGCCTTCACCGTGCCGGCTTCCGAACACCTTTACGACGGCCGGTTGTTTGGTGAACCGCTGAGCGCGCAAGCCGAACTGTCACTCGAAGGCATCACCTTCACGGCAAACACCGAAATTCATGAAGAAGTGGCGCCCGCGATTGAAATCGTCGAAGTCGAACCCGTGCCGTACGTCACCACGCCGGCAACGTCGCAGAAGCCGGTCGAGTTTAAGGTGAAACTTCAGAGTCATTTGATGACGCCGTTTCGTGGAGTGCTGCGCGTGCGTGGTCCAAGTCTGGAAACTGGAAAAGAGATCGACTTGCAACCGAACCAAGTCGAGACCTCGAATCTCACCGTGCGTCCTCTCGCGTTGACCGGGTTAATGCAGAGTACGAATGTGGACATCATCGTCGATCTGCGCGATCCGCAAGAGCCGATTGCGAAACGCGTCGTGCCACTGGTTTATGCGAACGCGATCGTCGTTGCGGGACGCAAGGTTGGTTACATACCGAGTTCCGACAAGACGCTCGAGCGCGCACTGGCGTCGCTGGGTGTCGATGCGAAGCAGTTGACGGTTGACGACATTGCGAAAGCCGACCTGTCGATCTTTAACACGATCATCATCGACAATCGTGGTTACGAAGCGCATCAGGAGTTGATTGGGCTGAACAACCGGTTGCTAAAGTTTGCCGAAGACGGTGGAACGCTGCTGGTGTTTTATCATCGCGTGAACGAGTGGAACCCGAACGAGCAGCGCAATCGTCCGCAACTCGCGCCGTATCCGATCATCGTCGGCGATGAGCGCGTGACGCAGGAGGATGCGCCGATCACGTTCCTACAGCCGCGCAATCCGTTGCTCAATTTTCCGAACAAGATCACGCAGGCGGATTTTGCGAACTGGATTCAGGAGCGCGGGCTTTACTTCCCACGCGAATGGGATCCGCATTACACGGCGGTGTTGGGTACGAGCGACAAAGGCGAGCCGATGCTTCGTGGTGGTCTACTCGTCGCGCCGTACGGACGTGGGAATTACATCTACACGAGTTTTGTGTGGTACCGGCAACTGCGTGCGGGATTACCGGGCGGGTATCGCTTCTTCGCGAACTTGATCAGTTACGGAAGACGGAAAGAAGACTAGCCACGGATTACACCGAGTAACACGGATAGAGCCAGGCAAAAGAAGATAGCTTAGGCAGGGGAATCGGCCATGGCTTCTTGTTCGAGTGGTTCTTCGCCTTCGAGTTTGACGCGTGCGCGTTCGAGAAAGGTTTTGATCATCTCGCGCACGCGTTTTTGCATTTCGGCGCTGATGGCGCTCTCGCCGACGAGAATCGCAAAGCGGTGCAGGTCTTTCGCGTGTTTGCGTCGCAGTTCGACGTGCTGGGCGATCTTGATCAGAACTTTCTGGCCACGCTCTTCGAAAGCCGCCGCGTAGCGCAGATAGTTCTTCATTTCCGAACGGGCGGGCGACCACTCGAGACGCTCCGGAGAATCTTCCGTTTTCTCAACCGTAAAGCTGGCATGGACCGCACCGATAATCGGCACTTCCGCGCGAACTGCCCAACGGATGATGCCTCCTGCTTCGTTGCGAATACCCTCGATGCCCGGCATGAGGTCGGCGAAATTGCGCAACTCGCCGAAAAACTCGCGGGCCCGTTCGAGCGTGGTCCGCAATTCCATTTGGTCTGAATAGGAGGCCTTGATGCGAAACATTTGTTCTCCGTTACCCGTTTCTCCGGAATGTTGATGCACAAGCGCGGCAATTTGGTTTTCCGCCCGTGCCATTGTTAACTTACACGAAGGGATTTCACTAGTAAATATCTAAGTGCATTTGGAAAGAAGAATTTAATATGAGCGCCGCACAGACATGTCCGCGCTGCGATAAACGCGGGATGAAATCATGGTCTGAACTCACCGACGATGAGCGCGAGGTGGTCAAGCGTCTCCCGCTCTCCGCCAGCTACTCGCTCGAGGAGCGCCAGGCGACCCACCGCTGGTGCACCCGCTGCTGGTACGAATCCACCGGGACGTCAACACAGACTTAAAGAATCCGATTATAACTGTCGCGGATCGCTTGCATTTGTTCGATCAGTGTTTGGTGAAGATCTGCTACGGACGGGAAGCCCATCCGATGGGCAACGTCGCGGGCGGTGACGTGGTTTGGATCGGGAAGGCGCGTCGAACGGCCGACGATCAGGCGCAGGTTGTGATCGATCGAGCGCAGCAGGCTGTAGCCCGTACTCATCGTCCTGAAATCGTCGTCGGTTAAAGAGCCTTCTTCACGCAGGCGTTCGAGCGTCAAAGCGGTCGATCGATCTTCACCGCCATCGACGACCTCATCGCGAAGTTGCAAATAACGCGTCGCGAAGTAAACGTCGAGCATTCCTCCCGAACCGTACTTGATGTCTATTCCCGTGCGGCGGCTGCGAGTGCCCTTCTCTTTCTCCAAACGGTCGCGAACCCGGCGCGTCTCCAGCTTTAATTCCTTCTGATCGAAGTGCAACGCGTTCTCGTGAATCCGGTGCCGCGCGTGCGTCTCGATCATTTTTCCCAATTCGAGATCGCCGCCGACCGCACGCAGCTTCACGTAAGCAAGCCATTCCCACGGCGCACTCTCTTCTTTCAAGTAATCAAGAAAGCCATCGGCACTCGTGACCAGTGGGCCGTTTTTGCCGTGCGGACGCAAACGCAAGTCGACGCGATAGAGATACCCCTCGCGCGTTATGCTCGACAGCGCCGCGATCATCAGTTCGATCAGGCGCGAGTAAGTCTCGTCCTGTGTGAGTGTCTTGATCGGGGATGGGACCAGAGAGTCGTAAGTGAATAAGACGTCGAGATCGGATCCGTAATCAACGCCGCCACTGCCGAGACGTCCCAGGCCGTAGATCGCGATCCGTGGTCCACCCGCGAACGAACCGTAACGACGCGCCATCTCACGGCGCGCGATCAGATACGACACGTTCAGACTCGCGATGGCTAGTTCTGTTTGCAAACGATTGGTGTCGAAGATCGATAGCTCACCGGAGATGTCCAGCGCGCCGATCTCCGCGATCAACTCCGCCCATTTCAAACGAAACGCAGCTAGCTCTGCGTGAAAGCTGTTTTCGGCGTCGATTGCGGTGCGCAGGATCGCGCGGTAGTCGCGGCGTAAAGCTGTGTCTACAGAAGCTCCGAGCGAACCAATCAACGCCGGGTTTGCGGCGATCATTTCCGCAAAGAAATCCGACGAGCCACAGACGCGCAGCAGCGTACGCAGATTGGTTTGCGAGAGGTGAAGGCGGCGGTCTGTTTTCTCGAGTGAAGCGGCGATGCGTGCTGCGTGGACCAGGGCGCGATGCGGGTTCAGAGATTCAGCAGCAAACGACAACAAGAGCTGGGCCAAAGGCTTTGGACTTGAAATGTTGTCAGTGTGCGAAAGAAGTATGCGCGCCGCGGTGAGCGCGAGTGTGAGATCTTTGTCGCCCGTCTCAGCAACCTCGACGGGTTTTGAGGTTTGTTCGCGATCGCCGAAGAGACGATCGTAGGTGCTTCGGACGTGGCGCGAGTGCGTCGTCAAAGTGGACACGAATTCTTGCGGATTGGAAAAGCCGATACGACGGCCAATCAGAGAGCGGGCTTCTTCTGAGTCTGGCACGGTGTGGGTTTGCAGCCCGTGCTCCATTTGCAGCCGGTGCTCGAGTGTGCGCAGAAAACAATAAGCATCAGACAGCTCGCTGCGTTCCTGCTGCGTGATGAACTCGCGATCCGCTAACCGGCCGAGACTCACGAGCGTGTGCGACACACGCAACCAATCATCACGCCCGCCATGGGCCAACTGAAGCGCCTGCGCGATGAACTCGATCTCTCGAATCCCGCCGCGGCCCAACTTCACGTTGAACCCGCTCTTTTTCTCCGTTTGCCGATCGATCTTCTGTTTCGCCAATCGAACACTCTCCAGAGCGCCGCTCACCGAAACGTCAGGTCGAAAAACATAAGGCGTTACCGCTTCCTTAAAAGCGGCAAACAATTCCGCTGAACCGGCCGCCGCGCGCGAACGAATCAACACCTGCCGTTCCCAATCCTGCGCGAAACCCTCGTAGTAACGCGTCGCTTCCTGAAGCGAACACGCGAGCGAACCGTCGCGCCCATGCGGACGCAGACGCAGATCGACGCGATACGCCGCACCTTCACCACCCGACTGGCCCACCAGCCGCGCGATCGTCTCCGACAGTTTGACGAAATACTCGCGATTACTGACTTCACCACGTTGGCCGATGCCGGACGTCGTGCCATCGTCGGAATACAGAAAAACGAGATCGATGTCCGAAGCGTAGTTGAGTTCCATCGAGCCCAACTTCCCGAGTGCTATGACACAAAACTCAGCATTCGCGATGCGCCCGCGCTCGTCTGTGTGCTGCGGCAAACCATAACGGTTGTCGAGATCCTGCCGCGCAAGGCTCAACGCGTAATCCAGAATTGCATCAGCAAGATTCGACAGCTCTTCCATCGTTTCCACTAACGTGTGCGAACGGCGAATGTCGTGCAGGTATGTGCGGAGCAACTCGCGGCGGCGAAAACGCGCCAGGAGATTTTGTGGATTGAGCGAAGAGTTGGTGAGTGCGAAGCGCGCGAGAGATTCCTTTAGATCATCCAGCGAGCGAACACGCGGTTCGGTGCGCTCGCGTGCGAGCCACGGAAAGTATTCGGGATTTTGTTCGAGTGTGGTGGCGAGTAGCGGACTCCACGCGGCAAGCGCAAGCACGTCCGCCAGCAACGCTTTTTGCCGCGGCTGCGACGTCAGGCTTTTATAGGCACGCGGCTGCTCGTTCGACAAGCGATCGAGAAACAGCCGCGCACCATTCTGGTCCGGGAGATCACGAAGCAGGAAATCGATTTTGTCGTCGCTGTCAGGCATTATAGGCCCTATAGGTCCTATAGGACCTATACCCTATAGGACCTATTCCCTCGCTAGATATCGTAATACAGCGAAAACTCCAGCGGATGCGGGCGCATGCGCAGAGGCGTGATTTCGCGATCTCGTTTGTACGTGATCCATCTGTCGATCAACTGCGGACTGAATACGTCACCCTTCAACAGGAAGTCGTGATCGTTTTCCAGTGCCTTCAGTGAATCGTCGAGCGAACCCGGCAACGTCGGCACATCTTTCAATTCCTCCGGCGAGAGATCGTAGATGTCCTTCTCGAGCGGGTCGCCGGGGTCGATCCGGTTCTGCACACCGTCGAGTCCAGCCAGCAGCATCGCCGCAAAAGCGAGATACGCATTACATGACGGATCGGGCGGACGAAACTCGAGCCGCTTCAATTTCGGATTCGTTGAGAACATCGGAATACGAATCGCAGCCGAACGATTACGCGCGGAGTAAGCAAGATTCACCGGCGCTTCAAAACCCGGCACGAGCCGTTTGTAACTGTTCGTCGTCGGCGCGGCAAAAGCCACGATCGCCGCCGCGTGTTTCAACAAACCACCGATGTAGAATCGCGCCATCTCCGACAGTCCCGCGTAACCATCACCAGCAAACAGCGGTTTCTCGCCCTTCCACAACGACTGATGAACGTGCATTCCCGAACCGTTATCACCAAACAACGGCTTGGGCATGAACGTCGCCGACTTGCCATACTCGTGTGCGGTATTGCGAACTACATACTTGAATATTTGCAGATTGTCGGCAGTACTCAACATGTTTGAGTAACGAAAGTCGATTTCGCACTGGCCCGCGGTCGCAACTTCATGGTGATGACACTCAACATGAACCCCACACTTTTCCAACGTCAGCGAGATCTCCGAACGCAGATCGGCCAGCGAGTCGATCGGCGGCACCGGGACGTAACCTTCCTTGGGACGAATGCGGTAGCCGAGATTTGAGCCGGCAAATTCGTTCGCTTCACGGCCGCTGTTCCAGTGGCCTTCATCGGAGTCGATTGCATAACCGGCAGAGTGTTGTTCGTTGTGAAACTTGACGGAATCGAAAACGAAAAACTCTGCTTCGGGACCGAAGAAAGCCGTGTCCGCGAGGCCCGTAAACTTGAGATAACTTTCCGCGCGTTGCGCCACTGAGCGTGGATCGAAAGCGTATCCTTCCTTCGTTATCGGATCGACGGCGCTACCGATGAGACAAAGCGTCGGCTGTTCCGAAAACGGATCCATCCAGAAGCGAGTGGCGTCGGGAACGAGCAGCATGTCTGACTCGTGGATTGCCGCCCAACCGCGGATTGAAGAAGCATCGAAACCAAAGCCATCTTCAAACTGGTCTTCGCCCAGTTCGCTGATGGGAAACGTAAGATGTTGCCAGGAGCCGGGTAAATCGGTGAAACGAACAGAGACGAATTTTGCGCCCTGATCGGTAGCGTATTTCAAGACAGTCTTAGGGTTCATGTGATCTCCTGAAGGTATTATAGGGAGTGTTGGGGGTTCCCTTCGCCCCGGCGCGAAATTTGGTGCGAAGTATGTGGGAAGCTGCGATGAGTATCGGAAAACGAGCGTGCGTCATAAAACGACGGCGCGATGTAAAAAACAGCCATTATAAACGGGAACAACTTGAAGTCAAGCACTTTGGGGGACGATCAAAGCAATCCGCAGATTACGCAGACTCTCCTAAAAAACTTTCTGTGTAATCTGTGGATTGCTTTTCGCCCCGAAGAGCTGTCATCACAAAAGGTCAACATTTTGGAAAAGCTATAGACCGCACCGGTCATTTTCTGTTACATTGCGGCCCTAAAGCGTTCCACCCAAACACAACTCCGCAACTCGATTCGGGATAATGTGCATCAGTGTTTCTGAATTAATTCATAGCTTACAAGTCATAGTTGGAAGGCAGGAGACCGCTAATTGACCACGGCAATCGAGCAGACGCTCGAAACTTATGGAATCGAAAACTGGGGTGCTGGGTACTTTGATGTAAACCGGAAGGGAAATCTTATCGTCCGACCCGTCGAAGGCGACCCTCGCTCGGCCGACCTAAAAGAAATTATCGACGACCTTGTTAAGCGCGGAATCACCGCGCCCGTGCTGCTGCGTTTTCCACAACTCGTTGCCGCCCAGGTTAGAAAACTTCAGCGGGCGTTCAGCCGCTCGATTCGGGAGTTTGAGTACCAGGGCGCGCATATGTGCGTTTACCCGATGAAAGTGAACCAGCAACGCGCGGTAGTCGAGGAGTACCTGCGCGAAGGCTCGCGCTACGACTTCGGACTGGAAGCCGGTTCGAAAGCGGAGCTTTATGCCGCACTTGCGCTCGAACAGCCTGGTGACAGCCTGCTGGTGTTGAACGGTTTCAAGGACCAGGAGTTTATCGAGCTCGCCTTTGCCGGCGCAAAAGTCGGAAAACGAGTCGTCATCGTCATCGAGAAGCTGAACGAACTCGATCACGTGCTCAACGTCGCCGAACGTGAAGACGGACCACTGCCGATGCTCGGCATGCGCGTCAAGCTCTACTCGAAAGGCTCAGGACGCTGGGAAAAATCGGGTGGCGAAGCTGCCAAGTTTGGTTTGACGACGACCGAGTTACTGGAAGTGATTCGCCGGCTCGAAGAAGCAGATCGCATGGACATGCTGAAGCTGCTTCACTTCCACATTGGTTCGCAGCTCACCGACATCAAGCGCATCAAGAATGCGATGAAGGAAGCCGCGCGTGTCTACGCGAAAGTCTTCCAGATGAAGGCGCCGATCGAGTTTCTCGACGTCGGCGGCGGTATGGCGGTTGACTACGATGGTTCGAAAACCGCTTTCGATTCGTCGGCAAATTACACCGCGCAGGAGTTTGCAAACGACGTCATCTATACCATCAAGCAAGTTTGTGACGATGAGAACGTACAGCACCCGACGATCATTCAGGAGTCGGGACGTTTTCTGGCTGCGTATCACGCGATTCTCGTAACCAACGTGCTCGACGAAATCGAAACGGTCGTCGAAGACATCACGCCGATCGCGATTGATGACGACGATCCGCAGGTCGTGATCGAACTCGGCGATCTGCGCGAGTCGATCACGGTTAAGAATTATCGCGAGTATTACCACGACGCGCTCGAACATCGTGAAGAGCTGTTTACATTGTTCAACCTCGGTCTGATCTCTCTCGAAGATCGCGCGAAGGGCGAGGTCCTTTTCTGGGACGTTTGCGAACGCGCGGACAAGTATGCACAGCAGGCGAAGTACGTTTCGGAAGAGTTTGGCGAACTGCGCCGGCTGCTTTCCGTGAAATATCTGACGAACTTTTCGGTGTTTCGTTCAGTGCCGGATCACTGGGCGCTGGATCAACTATTTCCGATTGTGCCCATTCATCACTTGAACAAACCGCCGACGGAGTACACGACGCTTTGCGACATCACTTGCGACTCGGATGGCATCGTCGACAAGTTTGTCGATCTGCACGACGTGAAGCAGGTGCTCGAGTTGCACCCGCTCAATCCTGACGAGCCGTATTACCTGGCGTTCCTGCTGGTCGGTGCATACCAGGAAGTGATGGGCAATAATCACAATCTGTTTGGCGCACCGCATGAAGCGCACATTCACATTGATGAGGGAGGTTTTCTCATCAAGAAAGTTATCAAGGGAACTACTGTCGGCGCCGCGGCTGAGCGTGCACGTTATGAGCGCAGCCTATTGCACGACGGTTTCCGGCGTTTGATCAGCCGGCGCGTGAAACAAGGCGAGCTTACTGAAGCCGAAGGCGCCGACCTGGCCCAGTTCTATGAATCTCGCTACGACGCTTACACCTATTTGGCAGTCAACGGAGTAAAACAGCGTTCGAGAAGAAAAACAGATTATTAAGATGTAATCCGTAGCTGAAAAACCTAAGCCTCGAGAGGTTGACAACCTGCATGGTCACTCAACGAAAACCAAAGGCATCGAAATACTTGACCACACCAACACGTCCCGTCCAAGTAGACCGCGATCGTTCGGTAGCCGGACTCCTCGAAAAAATGGAAGGCACTGGTTTTGGCGGCCGCCAACTCGCGGAGGCACATCGGATCTGGCTCGACATGCTTGGCGATAACACGACGATTATCGTCTCCGCGTCAGGCGCCCTCGTTCCCGCGGGCATGCGGCGGCTGCTGGCCTACGTGATCAAGAATCGTTTCGTTGACGTGCTTATTTTGTCAGGTGCGATGTTGTTTCACGATTTGCACGAAACGCTCGGGCGTTATCACTTCCAGGCCCATCCGAGCATGACCGATGCCGAATTGGAATCGGCGCAGATCAGCCGCATGTGGGACTTGCTCGCGAGTGACGAAGAGTATCGCGAAGCAAAAGAATGGATCGGCGGCTTTACGAATCAACTCGATCAAACGCGTTCGTATTCACCACGCGAATTTCTCCATCTGCTGGGCCGCGAACTCGCGGAGATCGCCTCGGAAGATGGTTTGTTAACCTCCGCTTATAAAGCACGTGTGCCGATCTTCTGTCCGGCGATCGCCGACAGCGGGCTGGCCGTCGGCATCGCCGGCGCGCGGTTCGAAAAGAAGAACTACTTCATGTTCGATATCATTCAGGACGTGCTTGACATGATGAACGTGATGGCGCAGTCGCGTGTGTCGGGAATAATCAATCTTGGCGGCGGGACCACGAAGAGTTTCCTTCAACAAGCGGCGACCTCTTCATTCTTGCAAAAGGAACATCATCACGGGCACAAGTACGCGATTCAGATCTCGACCGACGCCGCACATCCCGGCGGCCGTTCGAATGCAGTGTCGTTTGACGAGGGATTGATCTACGGAAAACTGGCACGCGGCGCACACACCGCGTACGTTCCGTGCGATGCAACCATAGCGCTCCCCATACTGATCACTTCACTTTCACAGACCGCGGCGAAGTACATGAAAGGACGCAAGCGGCCCAACTTTCAATTCGGCCGCGAGTTAATCGTCGAAGCTCCATGAGAAATCGGGTTTTAACATCTGTATTAATCTCTGTCCCCCTAATACTCTCAACTCTAACTCTTAATTCAACGGCGCAAACCGACGCCGTCGACGTCAAAACCTTCTACACCAAGACCGAACAGCAAATCCCGATGCGCGATGGCGTGAAGCTGTTCACTTCGATCTACGCGCCGAAAGACCAGTCGCAAAAGTATCCGATCATGTTGAATCGGACGCCCTACAGCGTTTCACCCTACGGCGCCAACGCCTACAAAGACGCACTCGGCCCATCAGAAAATTTCCAGAAAGAAAAGTTCATCTTTGTCTACCAGGACGTGCGCGGAAAGTTCATGTCGGAAGGTGAATGGGTCGAGGTCCGTCCGTACAAACCGAAGAAGAATGGACCAAAGGACATCGACGAAAGCAGCGACACCTACGACACGATCGAATGGTTACTGAAGAACGTGCCTAACAACAACGGGCGCGTCGGCATGTGGGGCATTTCTTATCCGGGTTTCTACACGTCGATGGGTGTGATCGACGCGCATCCCGCGTTGAAAGCCGCGTCACCGCAAGCACCGATCGCCGATTGGTTCATCGGTGACGATTGGCATCACAACGGCACGTTTTTTCTGCCGCATGCGTTCAACTTCTACGCTACGTTGGGCAAGCCACGTCCGGAGCCGACTAAAGAATTTCCGCCGCGCTTCGTTCACGGCACGCCTGACGGCTACCGTTTCTTTCTCGATATGGGCCCGCTCGCCAATGCCAACACGAAGTATTTGAAAGGTGAGATCGCTTATTGGAACGAGCTCTTGAGCCATCCGAACTACGACGACTACTGGCAAGCGCGCAATATTCGTCCACACCTGCGTAACATCAAGACGCCGGTGATGACGGTCGGCGGCTGGTTCGACGCGGAAGATCTGTTCGGCGCACTCAACACTTACAAAACGATCGAAGAAACAAACCCGGGCGCGCGCAACACGCTCGTGATGGGTCCGTGGTTTCACGGTGGCTGGGCGCGCAGCGATGGTGATGTGCTTGGCGGTGTCTCGTTTGGTCAGAAGACTTCACTGGCTTATCGTGAAACTGTAGAACTGCCCTTCTTCAACTGCTTGCTGAAAGACATCTGCAATCACGAACTGGCTGAAGCAACCGTGTTCGAGACGGGATCGAATCAATGGCGCCGCTACGATAGTTGGCCGCCAAAGAACGTCGAATCGCGCGAACTCTTTTTTAACGCGAATGGTGGATTGAGTTTTGGCGCGTCGGCGGGCGCGAGCTCTTTTGACGAGTACGTCAGTGATCCGGCGCATCCGGTTCCGTTCATCAACAACATCGCGATCGGTATGACGCGCGAGTACATGACCGAGGATCAGCGCTTCGCCGCGACGCGTCCTGACGTTCTCGTTTATAGAACCGAAGTACTCGATCGCGACGTCACGCTTGCGGGACCGATCAAAGCCACACTGTTTGTTTCGACTACCGGAACTGATTCGGATTTCGTAGTGAAACTGATCGACGTGTTTCCTGACAGCGCTCCCGAGACGATGGGCGGCTATCAAATGCTTGTTCGCGGCGAGCCGATGCGCGCGCGTTTCCGTAACAGTTTTTCGAAACCCGAAGCGATGGAGCCAGGTAAGATCACGAAAATCGAATTTACGTTACCCGATGTGAACCACGCGTTTCAGCGCGGACACCGGATCATGGTCCAGATTCAGAGTTCGTGGTTCCCGCTCGTCGATCGCAACCCACAAAAATTCGTCGACATCTATCGCGCCACCGAAGCCGACTTTCAGAAGTCAACGCAGCGTGTTTACCACGCGGGTGCCAACGCATCGCGGTTAACAGTAAACGCATTGAAATAGCCACAGACAACCACGGACTACACAGACTGAATTGACTGAAGTGGGGTTCTGTCTGTGTTATCCGTGTTAGTCTGTGGCAAATATCTTCCGCGAGTTTGATTACGCTGCGCGTACATCGCTTTGTCCGCGGTTTCGATTGCTGGTCCAAGCGCCGTCAACGAATTGAATCCCGCTACACCGTAAGAAACCGTCACCGTAATCGGCACGCTGGTCCAACGTCCACCGTGCTCTTCGAGAATCAGATTCAGCTTCTCCAGCCGCCGCAACGCTTCCTCCTGCGGCAGGTTGAACATCAACACGAGAAACTCATCGCCACCCCAACGAAACAGCATGTCGTCCGCGCGCACCAGCGAACGCATCGCGCGCGCAACCGCGCGGATCGCTTTGTCACCCACCGTGTGACCAAACGTATCGTTGATCGGTTTGAGATTGTCGATGTCGATCACCGCCACGCTGCCTGACGTTTTTGATTCCTGCCCTTTTTCCGGCCGGCGCAGTAACGAGTGAAACGCATGCCGGTTCAGTGCTTCGGTCAATGGATCCATTTGGACCAGTAACTCGAGTTGATCGCGCGCTTCTGTCAGCTTTCGATTTGCGTGTTCGACTTCGTGGCGAACGCTTTCCATCAGCACCATCACCGTTCCGAAGCCGAGCAATATCTCGAACAACAGATCGAAAACCGACGTGTACTGCAAATAGCTCGCGGGTACGGTGAATCCCCACAGTCCTTTGCGCGCGCCAAACACCGGAACGTAGTGCAGGAACCCGATCATCAACAGCAACAGTGCGGTGGACATCACGCGAATGCCCGCGCTGGGTTCGTCTGACTTGAAGCCTTTGCGTAGTGTGATGAAAGCCGTCGTGAACAACGCCGCAATGATGACGGCGTGAATCATGAACAGATCGTTGAAGTCGCGCGACAGGTACGGCAGAACAACTGCGACTGCGACGGCGGGAATGAGTGTGTAAGCGTGGCGCTTCCGGAGTTTACGGCCAGCTACCTGACTATTTACTTGACTGTGGCAACCGGCAATGAACAACAAGCCGAAGAAATACTCACCAAAGAAATAAACGGAGTAAAAAAGCTTCTCTGTTGGTAGCAGTCGAAAAGCGATTAAGAGACTAAGCAGGGCAACGGACAGACTGGCCCATGACGCGGTCCAATATCTTAGAGACGCGCTCCTAATCGTCGACCGCATGAAAAGGGACAGCAGTGTCAGGAGGAGGATGCCTATGCACTGAATAGCCAAACCGACATTCGAATCCATGAACGGGACCTCGTTTAGGAAGAACGAGCTGGGATAAACGGAAAGCTTCTGGGCTGGA
>DATEHX010000053.1:0-17654 GCA_035279345.1 Pyrinomonadaceae bacterium
GGTCTGTTCCACCAATTCGTCGACAGCGACGTCGCGCAAATGCGCACGCTCAAACAGTTGCTGGCCGGCGGCGAAGCACTCTCACCGGTTCACGTCAATAAGGCTTTGGACCAACTGAACGGCTGCCGCTTGATCAACGGCTATGGACCAACCGAAACGACGACGTTCGCGTGTTGCTATCGCATTAGTCCCGGCTTCCCGGGACCGTCAGTGCCGATTGGCCGTCCAATCTCCAACACGACCGCTTACGTGCTCAATGCGCTGCAACCCGCGGGCGTTGGTGAACGCGGTGAATTGTTCATCGGTGGCGAAGGACTCGGCCGCGGCTATCACAAGCGTCCCGATCTCACCGCCGAACGCTTCATGCCCGATCCGTATGCAGCGGTCCCGGGCCGCCGGCTCTATCGCACTGGTGACGCCGCGCGTTATCTCGACCAGGGATTGATTCGTTTTCTCGGCCGCGTGGACAATCAGATCAAGCTGAGCGGGTTCCGTATCGAACCAGGCGAGATCGAAAGCGTGCTGACGCAACATCCGGCAGTGTCCAAAGCACTCGTGATGGCGAAAGAAGCCACTGCCGGAGATCGACGTCTCGTCGCGTATTTCGTCGCCAAGGGCGATCCAGCTATAACTAGTGAAGATCTGAAGCGCTATCTTCAGGATCGTCTACCCGGTTTTATGGTGCCGACAGCTTGGGTACGTCTCGACGAGTTGCCGTTAACGCCGAATGGCAAAGTCGATCGCGCAGCGCTGCCTGAACCTGACGTTGCGAGGCCGGATTCGTTGTCTGTTTTCCAGGCGCCGCGCAGCCAGACCGAAGAAATTCTGGCCGGCATTTGGGAGCGCGTGCTCAATGTCGAGGGAATTGGGCGAGACGACGACTTCTTCGCGCTCGGCGGTTATTCACTGCTGGCAACAAGAATCATTTCTCGCGTTCGCGAGAGCTTCAAAGTCGAGCTGCCCGTCCGTAGCATTTTCGAGTGGCCGCGACTCGCTGACCTGGCTGAACGGATTGAAGAAACACTACGTGACGGCAGCGCGCTGGTGGCGCCTCCGATTGAGCGGGCTACCACAGTCGAACAGTTACCGCTGTCGTATGCGCAACAGCGCCTTTGGTTCCTCGACCAATTAACTCCAAACAACAATGCTTACAACATTCCGGTCGCTTACCGGGTGCGTGGTCCGATCAATGTAAGTGTGCTCGAACAGAGTTTGAATGAAACCGTCAAGCGTCACGAATCGCTGCGCACAAACTTCGTCGACCTCGACGGTGAACCGATCCAGGTCATCGCTCAGGAACTCACGCACGAACTACAGATAATCAGCGTCGAAGACTTTGCTGAAGACGAGCGCGAGTCTGCGGTCCAAAACCTGGCTCTGGCCGAAGGCCAGAGATCGTTCAACCTTGCGTCGGATCGACTCCTCCGCACCATTCTTTTCCGGCTTGGCGAAGAAGATCATGTGCTGCTGGCGGTGATGCATCACATCATCTCCGACGGCTGGTCCATGGACGTGCTACTGCGTGACGTGCCGAAAGTTTATGTCGCATTGGCCAGCGGCCGGCCCGCGTTACTGCCCGAGCTTCCCATTCAATACGCCGACTACGCTCGTTGGCAGCGCAACTGGCTGACGGGCGAGACGCTCGAACAGGAACTCGCGTACTGGCGTCAGCAGTTGGCGGGTGTTCCGCCGGAGTTGAACCTGCCCACCGATCGTCCGCGTCCCTCAGCTTTGTCGCTGAAAGGAAACTCGATCGTCTTTGAGGTGCCGCAATCGTTGACCGAACGACTGCGCACGCTGAGTCAGGCCGAAGGAAGCACGTTATTCATCACGCTATTGGCCTCGTTCCAGATGTTGCTTGCACGTTACAGCGGGCAGGACGACATCACGGTCGGAACGCCGGTCGCGGGCCGTCGCTGGGTCGAGACTGAAGACCTGATCGGATTCTTCGTCAACACTCTCGTGATGCGCACGAGACTGCACGGCAACCCGAGTCTGCGTGAGGTTTTGCGTCGTGTGCGCGAAGTGACTCTCGAAGCGCAGACGCATCAGGACGTGCCGTTTGAAAAACTGGTTGAAGAACTGCGGCCGGAGCGGACGTTGAGCCACGGTCCATTGTTCCAGACGATGTTCGTCTTCCAGAACGATCCGCACTCCGAGCCCATCGACGACGGTCTCTCGTTCTCCAGCTTCGAGCTCGACTACGGTACGGAGAAAAACGATCTAACGCTCCAGGTAATCGAACAGCAGCACCGGCTCGTCGGCTCCATTCGTTACAGCACGGATCTGTTTGACGAAAGCACTATCGAGCGCATGAGTGCGCACTGGCAACGGATTCTGGAAGCGATCGCTGTCGATCCGGAGCAGTCGTTCGAGGAGATCGAATTGCTGAGTGTTGGCGAACGCCGCCAGATGCTCATCGAGTGGAATGCGACCGAGCACGGGGTTCCGGAGAATGTCTGTTTGCACGATCTGTTTGAACGACAGGTCGCGTTAACGCCGGATGCCGCGGCGGTGAGTTTCGGAGATCAACGTCTGTCGTATGCGGAGCTGGACGCGAAGGCAAACCAGTTGGCCCACTTTCTCCGCAAAGCAGGCGTCGAATCAGAGACGCCTGTAGCACTCTATTTCGAGCGTTCAGTGGAAATGATCGTAGCGTTACTCGGCGTGCTGAAAGCAGGCGGCGCGTATCTGCCGCTCGAGACGACACAGCCACGCGCGCGCGTGCAGTATGTGCTCGAGAATGCTCACGTGCCCGTGATCCTCGCACAGGATCGAACGGTAGCGATGCTGCCCGCGCACACGGCGCGAGTGATCTGTTTGGATTCTGATTGGCCCGCTATCGCCAGCGAACCGGATGAAACACCGGTCACGAGTACAATACCTGACAACCTCGCCTATGTGATCTACACGTCCGGTTCAACCGGTGGCGCCCGCGGCGTGATGGTCCAGCATCGATCCGTCGTGAACCTCGCGACGGCCTTACGCAAAAAGGTCTATCCGGCGGGAGATTCAGCACTGCGCGTCAGCGTCAACGCGCCGTTGATGTTCGATTCATCCGTTAAGCAACTGGTCCAACTGCTTTACGGCCACGAGCTCTGCATCATTCCTGAAGACATACGCATCGACGGCAACGCGCTGGCAAACTATGTCCTACGGCACGAGATCGACGTGCTTGACTGCACGCCGTCGCAGTTGCGGCTGCTGTTGCCAACCGAAATCTTCGCCAACGATGCGAAGGCACCGTCATTGGTCTTGATCGGCGGTGAAGCAATTGACGACGAGACATGGACCCAGCTTGCGTCAAGCAAGCACACGACTTTCTTTAACGTTTATGGTCCAACCGAGTGCACGGTCGACACGACGGTCCACCGCATCGAGCCTTCATCAACTGAAGTTTCGATTGGCCGCCCGCTCGATAACGTGCAAACCTACGTGCTCGACGCGAACAATCAACCTTCGCCACTCGGAGTCTCTGCTGAGTTGGTGATTGGTGGCTTCGGCGTAGCTCGTGGATATCTGGCAGAACCGGGTCTGACTGCCGAGAAGTTTGTGCCGGATTCGTTCAGCGGCAAACCGGGAGCGCGCGTGTATCGTTCGGGCGATCGCGTGCGCTACCGGCCCAACGGCGAGATCGGATTCCTCGGCCGTCTTGATTACCAGGTCAAGATTCGTGGACACCGCATCGAGCTTGGCGAGATCGAAGCGGCGCTGCGGAAAGATCCTCAAGTGCGCGAAGCTGTTGTTGTCGACAAAGACGAAAACGGCGAAAAGCGTCTCGTCGCTTACATCGTCGCGCAAACAGGCAGCTTGTCGTTGAGCACGTTGCAGAAGAACCTCGTCGAACAGATTCCCGATTACATGATGCCGGCAGGCTGGGTGCTGCTCGACGAAATTCCGCTGACGCCTAACGGTAAAGTCGATCGCGCGGCGTTGCCCGAACCCGGCCGAACGCGTCTGGACACGGGTCAAAGCTTCGTCGCACCGCCGACGCTGATTCAAGAGGTTTTGGCGGCAATATGGCGGCAGGTGTTGAACCTGGACCAGGTTGAGACTGGGGATAACTTCTTCTGGCTGGGCGGTCACTCGCTGCTCGCGACACGAATCATTTCCCGCATCCGCGAGAGTTTCCAGATCGAACTGCCCGTTCGCAGTCTGTTCGAGTCGCCCACACTGGCCGAGCTTTCGCAGCGTATCGAAGCCGCGATGCGATCGGGCGCCAGCGTGGCTCCGCCCGCAATCAAAGCGATTCCATACGACGACCAGTTGCCCTTGTCGTATGCACAACAACGGTTGTGGTTTCTGAACCAGTTAATGCCTGGCAGTAACGCTTACAACTTGCCGGCCGAGATGGTGATCGATCGCGAGATCAACATCGGTGCATTTCAGCAAGCGTTGAGTGAAGTGGTGCGCCGCCATGAAGCGTTGCGCACTACGTTTGCACTCGCCGGCACTAATCCGGTGCAGCGAATCGCTCCGCCGGCCGCTTTGGAATTGCCGCTCGTCGACTTACGCAGTTTGAATCCGGAAGCGCAACACGAAACCGCCGAACGTTTGAGACGCGAAGCAGCGTTGCGTAGCTTCGATCTCGAAACCGGACCACTAGTTCGCGCGAGCTTGGTTCGCACAAACGAGCGCGAGTCCATGTTCCTGCTGAACATGCACCACATCGTCAGCGACGGTTGGTCCATGGGCGTGCTGATGCACGAGGTGGAGACTCTTTACGAGTCATTCGCTAAAGGCCAGCCTTCGCCACTGTCTGAACTCGACGTGCAGTATGCCGATTATGCGCGCTGGCAACGCGATTGGCTCCAGGGTGAAACACTGAAGGAAGAAGTCGAGTTCTGGAAACGCCAACTCGACGGTGCGCCAACGCTCCTCGATCTCGAAACGGACCATCCACGGCAATTGGGCCGGAGCCTTCGTGGCGCGCAACACCCGATTGTCTTCTCGCCGGAAGTGTCGCAATGGTTGAGAGAGTTTCACCGCCAGGAGGGCGCCACGCTCTTCATGACGTTGATGGCCGGTTTCCACGCGCTCTTGTGGCGTTACACGGGTCAGTGGGACATTCTCGTCGGCACACCAACCGCGGGCCGGAGCCGTTTCGAACTCGAACCGATGATCGGATTCTTCGTCAACATGATTCCGATCCGCACCAACTTCAGTCAGCGCCCGACGTTTAGAGAACTCGTCACGCAGGTGCGAGACGCGTCGCTGGCTGCATACACACACGAAGAATTGCCGTTCGACAAACTCGTCGAGGAATTGCAACCGAGACGTGCGCCCGGCCGCAACCCGATCTTCCAGGCGATCCTTTCCTTCCAAAATGCGCCGCCGGAGATGTCGCTCGCGAAAGTGACGTTGCCGGCCGGTACGCCGGTGAGCGCTGACGTTAAGTTTGATCTCGAGGTGCATCTCAGCGACGGAGCTAACGGCGTCGGAGGTTGGTTTGTCTACAGTCCTGAGTTGTTCGAGCCGGCTTTCATCGCGCGCATGGTTGACCACTTCCAGCGCCTGTTTGAGAAAGCAATGCGCGAACCCGACAGCGAGCTGTCGACGCTTTCTCTGTTAGGTGAAGCTGAGTATCAGCAAGTAACCGAGGGTTGGAACGAAACGGCCGCTCCAGTGCCGGAAGGTTGCATTCATCAGATCTTCGAGCAGCAAGTTGCTGAACGTCCGGACAAGATCGCGATCGAAACACTCGAAGAGCAGATCACTTATCGCGAGTTGAATCGACGCGCCGAGAAGCTTGCACAACGGCTGCGGCGCGACGGTGTCGGACCGGAAGTGTTCGTGGGTGTGATGGTCGAGCGATCGCCTGAGTTGATCGTGGCGCTGCTGGGAATCGCGAAAGCCGGCGGCGTTTATGTGCCGCTCAATCCGAACGATCCTGAGAAGCGAAGAGAGTTCATTGTGCAGGACGCGGGCGTAAGGGCGCTGGTTACGAAGGAGTTCGTTGCGGAGGCATTAGGCGAAGCCAGATTAAAGACGGATGAGAAAGCCGATGTCAGTCCCGATAACCTCGCCTACTTGATGTACACCTCCGGTTCAACCGGAATTCCCAAAGGTGTCGGCATCACGCATCGAAACGTGGTCGGGTTCGCGAAGACAGCGAACTACGCGAAGTTCGATTCCGAAGAGACCTTCCTGCATCTCGCGCCGATCTCGTTCGACGCCTCAACGCTGGAAATCTGGGCCGCGTTGCTGAATGGCGCACGCCTGGTCATCTATCCGCCAACAGTGCCTTCTTTGAGCGAATTGGGTGAACTCGTGGCGCGAACCCAGGTCACCACGCTGTTTCTGACGACAGGATTGTTCCATCAGTTTGTCGATAGCAACGTGACCAACATCGGCGCGGTGAGACAACTGCTTACCGGCGGCGACGCTTTGAATCCGGTGTTGCTCGAAAAGGGACTCGAACAGATCGAAAACGTCACGATTACAAACTGCTATGGACCAACCGAGTCCACGGTGATGGCCTGCGCTTATCCCGTCGAGCGCGATCGCCAGACGACTTCAGTTCCGATCGGCCGGCCGCTCTCCAACACACGGCTGTACATCATCAACGCGATGCAGCCTGCCGGTATCGGCGAACGCGGCGAACTATTCATCGGTGGTCACGGACTCGGACGCGGTTATCACACCCGGCCCGATCTTACTGCCGAACGATTCACACCGGATCCTTACGGCCCCGAGCCCGGAGCTCGTCTCTATCAAACGGGTGACGCCGCGCGTTATCTGAACGATGGGTTGATTCAGTTCCTCGGCCGCGTTGACGATCAGGTCAAGATCAGCGGCTTCCGCATCGAGCCGCGCGAGATCGAAGCGGTGCTCTCGGCTCACCCCGAACTGAAAGCCGCAGTGGTGATCGCCAAAGAACAGACGGTGGATCAGAAGCTCCTCGTGGCCTACTTCGTACCCAACACTGAAGGTGGAACAAGCAGCGATGAGTTGCGAACGTATCTCAAGGAACGACTGCCTGAGTACATGGTTCCCGCCGTGTTCGTACCGCTTGAAGAGTTGCCGCTGACGGCGCACGGCAAGGTCGATCGCGCCGCACTGCCGGCGCCGCAGGTTTCGCTCACGCGCGCGGGTCGCGAATACCTTGCACCGCAAAACGATCTCCAACAGCAGTTGGTGGACATCTGGGAAGAACTGTTCAAGGTCCATCCGATCGGTATTACCGACAACTTCTTCGAACTCGGTGGTCACTCGTTGCAGATGATCATGCTCGTGGCGCGCGTCGAGGAACGCTTAGGCAAGCGGGTGCAGATGGCCGAGCTGTTTGAGGATCCGACGATCGAGCACCTTGCGGATTTGATTGGACATGGCAAGGAGAACCTGTTGCAGTCGCTGATCGTGCCGCTGCGTCCGGAAGGTAGCTTGCCGCCAATCTTTGGTCCACACGCGAGCGGTGGAAACGTCTGGTGCTACAAGGACATCGTCCAATACCTCGGCAACGATCAATCGTTCTTCGGCATTCAACCGCGCGAGCCGGAAAACGGAATGGCCGTCTACCACACCGACGTAGAAGCAATGGCTTCGGACTACGTAGAAGCGATTCGCGGGTTCCAGCCGGTTGGGCCGTATTGGTTGGCGGGTTGGTCCATGGGCGGCCTGATCGCTTTCGAAATGGCGCGCCAGCTCCAGCAACAAGGCCAAGAGATCGGGATGCTCGCGCTGATCGATACCGGTGTGCCTGAGGCGAAAGAGTCGGAATACAACTGGGCGGTGTTGTTGTGGATCTTCGCGCTTGATCTCGGATTCCCGCGTGAGGCGGTCGATCGAGGCACAGCCTGGGTTCCCAAGCCGCAGATGGTTGAGCTGCGTAATCTTTGGTCGGAAGCGCGACGAAGGAAGCTGGTACCGGCGGAAATGACGCTCATCGAGTTTCGCAAACTCTTCGACATCTTCAAGATTTACGCGAATACCACGCGGCGCTATAAACCCCAACCGTACAATGGCCGCATCAATCTCTTCTTACCGGCTGACGACTTTGCCTCGATCTTCAACGAGGATTGGGACAGCGCGAATAAGAAAGCGTCGGAGACGAAAGTAACTCCCGTCGAAGGGTGGGGACGTTTGGCTACCGGAGGCGTCGACGTGCACCAGATCCCCGGCGATCACTTCTCAATCCTGCACGAACCGAACGTTAGAGTTCTCGGCGAACAACTGCGGCAGTGCATTGAAGAAAAACGCCACGGACTCACACAGACTGATCAGAGTTTCAACTGATGAGAAATCTATTAAAACTCATGCAGGTTATCGGCAAGTGGTCGAAGGGAATTCGCCACTCGCGGAAGCTGATTGTGCTTGCAGTGGTGACGAGCTTTCTCGCCGGTGTGGGTTACACGATGCTCATCGCGCTCATCAAGCGCGCGGTAGGAGACGGTCTTACCGGTGCCGCGCCGTCAGGACTCACGTGGACGTTTGTCGCGTTCTGTCTGGCCATTCCGTTCTGCGGCTTCGCGTCACAGATGGTGTTGCTCTATCTCACTTCGCAGGGCGCGTATGAGCTGCGCATTCAACTCTCACGTCAAATTCTGGCGGCGCCTCTGCGGCAGTTGGAAAAACTCGGAACGCATCGCTTGCTTGCCACGATCACGCAAGACATAGGCAGCGTCATCGAACTCGTCAACATTCTGCCGCAGATGCTCACGCAACTCGCAATGATGATCGGCTGCATCGTCTATCTCGGCTGGCTCTCGTGGAAACTGCTCCTGATCATGCTGGCTTGCATGGCGGTGGGTTTGCTCACGCACCAATTACCAATGTCACGAGCCTTTCGCTACTTTCGTTTGCTGCGCGAACAGTGGGACGCCATGTACAAAGGGTTTCAGGGCGTGATCATGGGAACGAAGGAACTGAAGCTGAACAGCAAACGGCGCGAGGCTTTTCTGGCGCAGGAACTCGAGCCCGCGGCGGCAGGTCTTCGCGATTACGGAATCAGAGGCAATGCAATATCAATGGCCGTTTCGAACTGGGGCCAGATACTGTTCTTCATCTTCATCGGCCTGCTACTGTTCGCGGGACCGGCGCTGATCAATATCCAGCCGCAGGTTTTGATCGGTTACACGCTCGTCGTGCTCTTCATGATAACGCCGTTGACGATGCTGTTGAACCAGATACCCGCGCTGGAGCGTGCGTATCTTGCGGCGGAACGGATCGAGGAGTTGGGACTGTCGCTCACCGCGGCGAAGCCGGAAAGCCTCGCTGCGAGTTCGAGTCCCGACGCGAAATGGCGCCGGTTGGATCTGGTCAACGTCACGCATTCTTATCGCCAGGACGGCGCCCCCGCCGAGTTTCAACTCGGGCCGATTAACCTGACGTTTTATCCCGGTGAGCTGGTCTTTCTCGTCGGCGGAAACGGCAGCGGCAAGACGACACTGGTGAAGCTGCTGATGGGTTTGTATGAACCGGACGCCGGAGAGATTCGCGTTAACGACAAAACCGTGACGCCGAATGAACGCGATGATTACCGCCAGCAGTTCTCAGCCGTGTTCTTCGATTTCTATCTCTTCGAACGTCTGTTTGGTTTCGAATCCCAGGAGATCGACGCTGAGAGTCAGAAATATCTCGAACTGCTCCAACTCAGTCACAAACTGACGATCAAAAACGGACAGCTTTCGACGATCGACTTGTCGCAAGGCCAGCGCAAGCGAGTCGCGCTTTTGAACGCTTACCTGGAAGATCGTCCGATCTATATCTTCGACGAATGGGCGGCGGATCAAGACCCGCAGTTCAAGCAAATCTTCTATTACGAATTGGTTCCGGAATTGAAAAACCGTGGCAAAACCGTGATCGTCATTTCGCATGACGACCGGTATTACGGCCTCGCGGATCGGTTGATCAAGCTCGAATCAGGCAAGGTGGAATACGACGAGCCGGTTGTTCATCCCGAGCCGTTGATCACCGCTGCAGCAACCCCGGTGATGTAAGCGAAAAGTTGGCATCGCTTATGTTATGCTTTGGTGCCACACTTCTTGCTGGAGGGTACAACAAAGATGTTTGCTGATTTAGCGCAAGACATCCGTTTCGCCTTACGCTCACTAATAAAGAATCCCGTCTTCTCACTGGTGGCAGCTTTCACGATCGCGATCGGCATCGGCGCGAATGTGGTGGTCTTCACCCTGGTGGAACGGATTCTGTTGAGCCCGCTGCCTTACAACGATTCGGATCGTCTCGTGCGAATGGTTCAGGCTTATCCGGAAATGGGTTTGAAGACCTGGGGCCTTTCCCCGGCGACGTTCACAGTCTATAAAAACGGCCAGAAGTCGTTCGACGCCTACGCGGCATATCAACCTACCGGAACAATCCTGACTGGAACAGATACCGCGCAGTATCTGCAAGGGTGCCGAGTCTCGGCAGATTTCTTCAAAGTATTTGGCGTGAATCCGGTTCTTGGCCGCACGTTCGCCCCCGATGAAGACACGAAGGGCAAGGAGAATGTGGTCGTCCTGAGCCATGCTTTGTGGGTCAACCGATTCGGTAGCGATCCGCGGATCATCGGCAGGCAGGTGGCTTTGAGTGACGTGCCGGTTCAGGTGATCGGAGTGATGCCCGCGGATTTCAGTTTTCCGACAGCGGAGACTGATCTATGGATGCCGATGGTGCTGAACCCCGAGGCGTACTCACCATTCATGATGGCCGCCGTGGGACGACTCAAGCCGGGGCTTTCAATCGGCGCAGCCACCGCTGACACGACTTCCGTCCTGTGGAACGCCGCGAATGAAAATCCGAAGATCATCAGTCGCAAGGCCCCGCCACCCGCGGGCGCTGGACTGAAGACAGTTGTCGTTCCGTTGAAAGAATATATTGTCGGCAACGTCAGGGATCGTTTGCTGATCGCTCAGATCGCTGTTGCGTTTGTTTTACTTATTGCCTGTGCCAACGTCGCCAACCTGTTGCTAAGCCGCGCGACCAAACGGACACCAGAAATCGCTTTACGACTCGCGCTGGGTGCATCGCCCGGACGGATCATTCGACAGTTGCTCACCGAGAGCGTAGTGATGGCCATGATTGGAGCGGCTGCGGGTGTTGCTTTTGCGTGGTTCTGTTTGCGAGCTTTAACGCAAATCTATGCCGAAGGAATTCCGCGCATTCAGGAAGCAAGCATGGGCGGGATCGTGCTCGCAGTTACGATCCTCGCGACTATGACCACCGGTCTTCTCTTCGGCGTGATTCCCGCTTTCAGAGCTTACTGGCTGGGCGTGAAGAGCGGCATGACTGAAGGAGCGAAGGGAAGCGCGGGCCGCGGAGCCCGTCGCCTGAATTCGTCGTTGGTGGTGGTCCAGATGGCGTTGTCGCTCGTGTTATTGATTGGCGCCGGACTGGTTTTGAAGAGTTTCCAGAACCTAATGAAGGTTGAGCCGGGCTTCGCCGCCGACAAAGTGATGACGATGATCGTTCCGGTCTCGGATCAAAAGGGAACGCCCGAACAGTTGATCTCGTTCTACGAGCGATTGACGGATGACGTGCGTTCTTTGCCCGGCGTAAACAGCGCTGCGTTTTCGTCGAACGTGCCGTTCAGCGGCCGGCAGGCAGTTGATAGTCACGTGGTTGAAGGACAGGAACCTCCGGGCGGTGAAGCTCCGCAAGCTGAGATGAAAGTCGTCAGTCCCGGTTACTTCAAAGCGATGGGCATGACAATGCTCCAGGGACGAGACTTCAACGACTCTGACATCTTCGTCAATCCGGATACAGATTTGGGACGTCTCGTCGCGGTCGTCGATCAAACGGTCGTGCGCCATTACTTCCCGGACGGTAATGTGCTCGGCAAACGTATTCGCACAGGCGATCCCGAATGGTTCACGATCATCGGCGTCGTCGCGCCGGTGAAGGAACAGAGCCTTTCGGCGGAACCACTGCCACATATTTACTTCACGACAAAACAACTCGGGTTTGTCTACGGCCAAAGCCGCGATCAGAAGCGGATGTTTCTGGTGGTGAACTCTGACAATCCGACTGCTATTGCTTCGTCGGTTCGCGATAGAGTGCACGCACTCGATCCCAACGTGCCCGTTTACTCAATCAATACGATGAATGAGAGCATCCTGAAGAGAATGGGCGCGTTGCGTTTGATTAACTTCCTGCTCAGTGCTTTCAGCGTGATGGCGCTGTTACTCGCCGCCATCGGTACATACGGTGTGATGTCCGTTTCGGTAAACAGCCGCAAGCCGGAGTTCGCGATTCGACAAGCACTCGGTGCGCAACCACGCAATCTGCTGACTTCGGTGTTGAAGCAGGGCTTGGTATTGGCGGTGATCGGAATCTTGGTTGGCTTGGGAGGTTCGTGGGTGATTACCCGGTGGATCTCGAGTCAACTATTTGGAGTGAGCACTACCGATCCTCTGGTCTTCACCGTCACACCCGCGATTCTGATTTTGGTTGCTTTGCTGGCTTCTTTCCTGCCGGCGCGCCGGGCGTCACTAACCGATCCGGCTGTGGTATTACGCGATTCGTAAAGACAATGGCGTCACCCCACCCGTGACGCCATAACCTCAATTGCCTTGCCGCAAAAGTCCGGTACTTGCTCTTCTCTGTGCAACCTCTGTGTTCTCTGTGTCTCAGTGGTTAATAATTCTTAGCAAAACCAACCACAGAGCACAGAAAACACAGAGGTTGCACGGAGAAATCAGTTGCAACCGCTCTTTTGAGTCAAAGCCCAGTTCAGAAAAACTCCAGTAACACTTCTATCGATCGAAAGTTCCGTTCGAACGCAAGGGAATAGTCTATGAACATACTCGGACTCAGTTTCAGCGATCACGAAGCATCGGCCGCGCTCGTGACGGATGGCAAACTCGTTTCGGCGATCGCGCGTGAACGCGTGACCCGCATCAAGCGCGACGGCATGAGATGGGGCGGGTGCCGTCTCGATCTCTCGCCGGCAATACAGTATTGCCTCGAAGCAAACGGACTGACACTTGACGATATTGGTTTGATAGTTTGGAGTCACACGGATCATCTTCCGGCAGATGAGGTCTATCAAACCCTCGCATCCGAAGGCGGACTCGACCTCTGTAGTCGTCCAATGCTGCCGATCCCGCATCACTTTGCTCATGCGTGTGGCGCTTATTACTCGTCTCCCTTCAGAGGTGAGGCTGCCGTCCTGATTGTCGATGGCGCGGGTGGACCATTCGGCGCGATGATGAAGAACACCACTGGTCCTGAGCCGGAAAAGATTGCGCTCGGTACGGTGCCGATCCAGAACCTGTCTCCCTTCGAAGGAGACGGATCGAGAGAACTTGAAAGCTTTTACCGGTTCAACAGTAACGGCGGTGAAGTGCTACGCAAAGTGATTGGGCATTGGTGCGGCATCGGTGCGGTTTATGGTCACGCTTCGAAGTTGATCTTCGGTGATTATCTCGATGCTGGTAAGACGATGGGCCTCGCTCCCTACGGACGGCCACACTCGACGAAGCTCTTTTTTGAAGAAGCCGGGCCGGAGGACATGCGCGTCTTTCCGCGATCTGTATCTCAGGAACGGTCGGCACTCGAGAGTCGAATCGAACGTTGGAGACAACACACGACCTCGTCCAATTACAAGAGCGGGTTGTTGACCGACTTCACCGCGAGCTTGCAATGGGAAACTGAAGAAGCGCTGCTCGAACATGCGCGTTGGCTGCAAAAGCAGACCGGTTTGAAGCACCTTTGTTTCTCCGGTGGTGTGGCGTTGAACTGCGTTGCCAACACGCGTCTTGCCGAGGAAACAGACTTCGAAGAGATCTTTGTGCCTCCGTGTCCCGGTGATGATGGCATTTCCGTTGGTTGTGCCCTTTACGGCGCCTCACTGTATGGTGATGTTCACCCGGTGACGAGTCCGTCCTATCTCGGCCGCGACTATTCTCACGAACCGCAGTCGATCGAAGCACTCGGATTGGAGCAGTGTTTTCAAACGCAGGATGTCTATGAGGTCGTGGCCCAGGAGCTCGCAAACGGCGCCGTCGTTGCGTGGTATGAGGGAGGCGCCGAGCTGGGACCGCGCGCCCTGGGTCACCGCAGTTTTCTTGCGGACCCGCGCCGCGTGGATCTGCGCGAGCGCTTGAACCATGAGATCAAACGTCGTGAAGGATTCAGACCTTTCGCGCCGGTCGTGCTTCAGGAAGCAGTGTCGGAATACTTCGTGGAGTCGAACCCGAGTTACTTCATGTCGTTTGTCGCGGATGTTCGCGAACCAAAGCGCGAGATTATTCCCGCGATCACACACGTCGACGGTTCGGCGCGCTATCAAGTGTTGCGTGAACAGGACAACTCGTCGCTGTTCAAGTTGATTCGTGCTTTTGAAAAGATCACGGGCATTCCGATGCTGTTGAATACCTCGTTCAATCGCGCCGGAGAACCACTGGTTGAAACTCCGCTCGATGCCGCGCGTTGTGTTGTCAACTCGACCGCGGACTATCTCGTCGTAAACCACGTTCCTTATCGCAATACCTCTACGGGCGGTCTCTGGCACTCAGCCACGGCGGCCATTAGCCACGGATTTTCACGAAGTAACACGGATAACTTCTAATCCGGCTACGTGTAATGCCAAAGCGCACTGACCTACACAAAATACTGATCATCGGGTCTGGTCCAATCGTCATCGGACAAGCCTGTGAGTTTGACTACTCCGGCACTCAAGCCTGCAAGGCGTTGAGGCAGGAGGGCTACAGCACCGTGCTGGTCAACTCCAATCCGGCGACGATCATGACCGATCCGGAGACGGCGGATGTCACTTACATCGAGCCGTTAACCGTTGAGACTGTGACCGCGATCATCAAACGCGAACGGCCTGATGCGTTACTGCCGATGGTGGGCGGGCAAACCGCACTGAACCTCGCGATCGCGCTCACGGATTCATCCGTGCTCGCGGATTACGGCGTGGAACTGATCGGCGCGCGCCGCGAAGCGATTCGCATTGCCGAGGACCGCATGTTGTTCAAGCAGGCAATGGACGAAGCAGGTTTGCCGATGCCTCGCGGCGGCTTTGTTAAGTGCTGGGAAGATGCCAAGCCATTGGTGGAGGAGACCGGATATCCGGCGATCATTCGTCCTTCGTTCACGCTCGGCGGCACCGGTGGCGGCATTGCGTACAACCCGGAAGAGTTTGAAGAAATAGTACGGCGCGGTTTAGCAGCGTCTCCCATTCAGGAAGTGTTGATTGAAGAGTCGATCCTCGGGTGGAAAGAGTTTGAGCTGGAGGTGATGCGCGATCTGGCTGACAACGTCGTCATCATTTGCTCGATCGAGAATTTCGATCCGATGGGTGTTCACACCGGCGACTCGATCACGGTAGCACCGGCGCAAACCCTGAGCGATCGCGAATATCAGCGGCTACGCGACATGGCGATCACGATCATTCGCAAGGTCGGCGTTGAAACCGGGGGCTCAAACATTCAATTCGCGGTCAACCCGGAAAACGGCGACATTCGCATCATCGAGATGAACCCACGCGTTTCGCGATCGTCAGCGTTGGCTTCGAAGGCGACCGGATTTCCCATCGCGAAGATCGCTGCGAAGCTCGCCGTTGGTTACACGCTCGACGAAATACCGAACGACATCACGCGCAAAACACCAGCGTCGTTCGAACCCACGATCGATTACGTCGTCGCCAAGATTCCCAAGTGGAACTTTGAAAAGTTTGCCGAATCGAAGGACGAACTCGGCACACAGATGAAGTCGGTCGGCGAAGTGATGGCGATCGGCCGGACGTTCAAAGAGGCGCTGTTCAAAGGTTTGCGTTCCCTCGAAGCGGTGAATCCGCTTCGTCTCGAAGACGTGCCGCTCAACGAACTCGAGCGAAAGCTCGCACGGCCAAACTCGCAGCGCTTCTCTTACGTGACGCACGCCATCAGCCAGGGCATGCCGCTGTCGGAGATCTATCGTCTCTCGCGGATCGATCCGTGGTTCCTGGACCAACTCGCGTCAGTGATGGAGACACAGGAAACCGTCGAAGGCTGTGAACTGGAAGAAATCTCTGCTGCGACACTTGTGTCTTTCAAAGAGACGGGACTTTCGGATCGCCGCCTGGCTTATCTGACCGGACGCACCGAAGAAGAAGCTCGTGCATATCGAAAGAGCTTTGGCGTCGCGCCGGTTTACAAACGCGTGGACACATGCGGTGCGGAGTTTGAATCCTATACGCCGTATCTCTATTCAACCTACGAATCGGAAGACGAAGCGGCGCCGACTGACAAGCGCAAGATCATGATTCTCGGTTCGGGACCAAATCGCATCGGGCAGGGAATCGAGTTTGATTATTGCTGCTGTCACGCGGCGTTTGCCCTGCACGAAGCGGGTTACGAGACGATCATGGTCAACTGTAATCCGGAAACGGTTTCCACTGACTACGACACTTCCGACCGCCTCTACTTCGAGCCACTCACGTTCGAAGACGTGATGAACATCGTCGACGTTGAAAAACCGCACGGAGTAATCGTGCAGTTTGGCGGCCAGACGCCGCTCAATCTTGCGATGCCTTTACACCGCGCCGGCGTTCCGATCATCGGCACGTCTCCAGATTCAATCGATCTGGCCGAGGATCGTGAACGCTTCGGCGCGTTACTCAACAAACTCGGTATTCCGCAGCCCGAGAACGGCATGGCAATGACGATCACGGAAGCGCGTGAAGTGGCGAAGCGTATCGGATACCCGGTGCTGGTTCGGCCTAGTTACGTACTCGGCGGACGCGCGATGGCGATCGTTTATGACGAAGAGAGTTTGGACCAGTGTGTACACACCGCATTCGGCATTAGTCCTGATCGCCCGGTGCTGATCGATCGGTTTCTGGAACAGGCGGTGGAGTTCGACGTCGATGCGCTCGCGGATGACACTGACTGCGTCATTGCCGGTATTCAGGAACACATCGAAGAAGCCGGTATTCACTCAGGCGATTCGTCGTGCGTGCTGCCGACCGTACGCACCGAAACTGAACACATCGAAACGATGCGTCTCTACACGCGCAAGATGGCCCACGCGCTTTCAGTGCGCGGTTTGATGAACGTGCAGTTTGCACTCAAGGACCATCGCGTGTACGTGCTCGAAGTAAATCCGCGAGCATCACGAACCGTGCCGTTTGTTTCCAAAGCCACGGGTGTTCCGCTGGCGCGGATTGCTTCCCTCGTGATGGCCGGTGCGAGTCTCAAGAATTTTAATCTGCCTGACGAACTGACCGTCTCGCGTTACTTCGTCAAATCGCCGGTGTTTCCGTTTGGAAAATTCCCGGAAGTCGATCCGGTTTTGGGACCGGAGATGCACTCGACCGGAGAAGTGATGGGCATCGGCGATACGTTTGGCGAAGCCTACGGAAAAGCGATGACCGCCGCCGGACTGAAACTACCGGCCAGCGGGACTGCTTTCATCAGCGTCAATCACGCCGACAAAGGCCAGTCTGTTTTGCTGGCGCGCCGGCTCGTGCGTTTGGGTTTCAAGCTGATGGCTACGCAGGGAACAGCCGCGCGGCTGCGCGAAGTCGGGCTTGACGTCGAAGAAGTTTTCAAAGTGAATGAAGGCCGTCCGAACATCGTGGACCACATCAAGCAACGCGAAGTGGCATTGATCATCAACACGCCGCTCGGCCGCGTTTCACATCGTGACGAACAGGAGATTCGTCAGGCCGCACTTCAGTACAACGTTCCATGTGTCACAACCATGACGGGCGCGCGCGCAATTGTCGA
>DATEHX010000054.1:0-2801 GCA_035279345.1 Pyrinomonadaceae bacterium
CAGCGAGAGCAACGGTCCGGTCATGAAAGTCGTGACCAGCGCCATCAACACCATCATCGCAAAGATGCGGCCTGAAAGAATACCCAAATCATAACCGATATTCAGTACAACTAACTCCACCAATCCGCGCGTGTTCATCAGCACGCCGATCGAAAACGACTGCGACCAGCTCATTCCCGTGAAGCGGCTCATCAACATGCTGCCGCCCAGCTTTCCGGCGATCGCTACCAAAATGATTACACCGCAAAGTGCCCAACTCTGCCAATCGTTCAATAGCCCGACCTGCGTGCGCAAACCAGTAAACGCAAAGAACAGCGGCAACAGCGCGGCGGCGCCAAACGCGTCGAGCTTGTCTCGCAGAAACGTTCTGATCTCCGGCGATGGCGGCATCACCACACCCGCGATGAACGCGCCGAACAACGCATGAATTCCGATCGTCTCCGTAGTCAGCGCGCAAATCAGCACAAAAGCAAGGACGCCCGCGATCACGCGGCGTGTGTGAACGTGGGAACCTGTTGACTCCTTAACGATCCGCCGCAACTGCGGCCGCACTACAAAGATCATTGCCGCTGCAAACAGCAGCGTGAAGACAAGCGTTACGAGCGACACTGCAATTCCGCTCGCCTGAACGATCGCAATTACGAGCGCCAGAATGCACCAAGCTGTGACGTCGTCAACGGCCGCGCATGTTAACGCAATCGAACCTAGATCTGTGTGCGTCAGATTGCGATCTTCAAGAATTCGTGCGAGCACCGGAAAGGCGGTGATGCTCATCGCAACCCCGATGAATAACCCGAAGGCAGTAAATGATGTTCCCGGTGGCGCGAGCCCGTGATAGAGAAACAGTGCGAGACCGGTGCCGAGCACGAATGGCACGATGATGCTGGCATGACTGATCATCACCGCAGCCGTGCCTTTCTCCATCACGTGCCTGACGTTCAGTTCCATACCGACGATGAACATGAACAGCACGACGCCGATCTGACTCAACAATTGCAATGTTTGCAGCGACGCCGGAGGGAAGAGAAAGGCCATCACTTGCGGAAAGAAATACCCCAGCACCGATGGGCCGAGAAAAATACCGGCAATCATCTCGCCCATCACCGGCGGCTGACCGATGCGCCGGAACAATCGGCTAAACAAACCTGCCACCGCCACGACTACGACGATCTGCATCAACAAAATGCTGACGGGCGCGCGGAAGTTTTGCCACAGTGTCGCCGTCAAAGATCCTTGAGTTTCGGTGGCAGTCTGCGACGCAGGGCTGAAGCCCGCGCCGTGCCAGAGTATCAGTGCCACCGCCCCCACGAAGAACACCAACATGAGGAAGTAGACTAAATAGTGTTTGCGATCCGAAAAAGTGAAGTCAGTTGGCATCTGCAACCTATGAATTGCTCTGCGCGTAGTAAACGGATTATACAGCCCAATTGCCCATCCGGCGCGGTTGATGCTAACTTGCTTGGTTCATGACTATAGACGTGGCGCAAACCAGAACAGAAGTAGGGAATTATTTTGTCTCGAACTACCCGCCTTTCTCCCAGTGGAAGCCCGAGTTTGTTTCCGCAGCCGTTGACGCTTTAGCGCAACCGCCGCGCGTCGACGATCCGTTGGGGCTGTACCTGCACATTCCGTTCTGCCGCAAGCGCTGTCTGTTCTGCTATTTCAAGGTCTACACTGACAAGAACGCTTCGGAGATTGAGGTCTATCTCGACGCGCTGATCCGCGAGAATGAACTCTACAGCCGCACCACTGCCTTTCAGGGACGGCAACTTCGTTTTGCTTACTTTGGCGGCGGCACTCCTTCATACATCAGCGACAAGCAATTGCGCTACCTCGTGGAGGGTTTGAATCGTCACGTGAGTTGGGCAAACGCGGAAGAGGTCACGTTCGAATGTGAACCCGGCACGCTGAATAAGAACAAGCTGCAAACGCTGAAAGAGATCGGCGTGACGCGTTTGAGTCTCGGGATCGAACACTTCGATGACGAGATTCTCGCCGCCAACGGGCGCGCACATTTGTCGCCGGAGGTCTATCGCGCTTACGAGTGGGCACGCGAAGTCGACTTTGCGCAGATCAATGTCGATCTGATCGCAGGCATGATTGGTGAAACGGAAGAGAAGTGGCGTGAGGCAGTGCGGCGCGCGCTCGAACTTCAACCCGATTCACTGACCATCTATCAGATGGAATTGCCTTACAACACCGTCATTTCGCAGGACATTTTGAAGAAGGGCATGCAGTCGCCCATTGCGGACTGGGTCACGAAACGCCGCTGGCTTAACTACGCGTTTGAAGAGTTTCTCGCGCACGGCTACGAAATCGCCGGCAGCGACATTGTGGCGACGAAAAAGAAGACTTGCCGTTTCATTTATCGGGATGCGTTGTGGCATGGCGGCGACATGATCGGCCTGGGTGTTTCGTCGTTTTCGCATTTTGGCGGCGTTAATTTCCAGAACGCACACAACTTCGAGGAGTATGTGCGCATCCTTAACGAGGGTCGCCTGCCGATTTATCGCGCGATCTCGCTGACTCGGAAGCAGCGGCTGATTCGCGAGATGGTGCTGCAATTAAAAGCCGGAAAGCTCGAAACTGGATATTTTCAAGAGAAATTTGGAATCGACGTCTGGGATGAGTTTCGACCTGTTTACGATAATCTGTTAACGCAGAACCTGCTCGAACGCGCCAATGGCACGATCCACTTAACGCGGCGCGGGCTTTTGGAAGTCGATCATTTCCTACCGGAGTTTTTTGAACCTGAATTGAGAAACGTACGCTACGCATGAGCACAAATAATAATAATTACG
>DATEHX010000055.1:0-6836 GCA_035279345.1 Pyrinomonadaceae bacterium
GAGTGCTTGCATGCTTTATGAATAGCGAAAGAAAGTCTAATATCGGAGCAAGTCTAACATAAGGGAGTTTGAAATGCCGGAACTGAACGAAGCGGTAATTATCAGCGCGGCGCGCACGCCGGTGGGGAAATTTCTCGGTTCACTGAAGGGGTTTTCCGCGCCGCAGCTTGGTTCGATTGTGGTGCGCGAAGCGGTCAAGCGCGCGGGTGTGAAGCCTGAAGATGTTGATGAAGTGATCATGGGCTGCGTGATCCAGGCGGGCCTGGGCCAGAACCCCGCGAGGCAGGCTGCTTTAAATGGCGGATTGCCGAATACGGTTTCCGCGGTGACTGTGAACAAGGTCTGCGGCTCGGGATTGAAAGCCGTGATGATGGCCGCGCAGGGTGTGCAACTCGGCGATACGGAGATCGTGGTTGCGGGCGGTATGGAGTCGATGAGCAACGCGCCATATCTGATTCCGAAAGCGCGCGAGGGTTACCGTTTGGGAAATGGGGAACTGGTCGATTCGATGATCAACGACGGTTTGTGGTGCGCGTTTGAAAATTACCACATGGGTTGCACCGGTGAAGTCGTTGCTGATGAGTACAAGATCGGCCGCGCGGAGCAGGACGAGTTTGCGACTGGTTCGCATCGCAAGGCAGCGGCGGCGATCGCGGCAGGCAGATTCAAGGACGAGATTGTGGCGGTGGAGATCCCGCAGCGGAAAGGCGCGGCTGTTGTTTTCGATACTGACGAGACTGTTCGTGAAGACACATCTGTCGAAGGTCTTGGAAAACTGAAGCCTGCGTTTAAGAAAGAGGGAACAGTGACGGCTGGGAATGCGCCGAGCGTGAACGATGGTGCGTCGGCGTTGGTCGTGACTTCGTTGCGACGTGCGCGTGAGCTTGGAGTTGAGCCGATGGGGCGGATTGTGGGCCAGGCGACGGCGGGAGTTGAGCCGCGGTTGGTGATGATGGCGCCGGTTGAGGCTGTGCGGAAGTTGTTTAAGAAGACCGGATGGTCGACGAGTGAAGTCGATCTGTTTGAGTTGAATGAAGCTTTTTCAGTGGCCGCGGTTGCGGTTACGAGAGAACTCGGACTCGATCCGGATCGCGTGAATGTTAATGGTGGCGCGGTGGCATTGGGCCACGCGATCGGACAGTCGGGATCGCGTTTGTTGACCACGGTTCTTTACGAGCTGAAGCGGCGCGATGCGCATCGGGCGGTCGTGGCGTTGTGTCTCGGCGGCGGCAACGCCGTAGCGTTAGCTGTAGAACGTTAGACGATTACAGAATTGACAAGACAGGTTGAGGGAAGAAGTGGTGCGCCTTCCCTGGTTAAAGTCCATCTTGTAAATTTTGTTAATCCCGTCAAAAGGAGAGAAGAGTTTGAGTGAAGTGATTGGTGTAGTTGGCGCGGGCACGATGGGCAACGGAATTGCGCAGGTCGCGGCTCGCGCCGGTTACGACGTGATCCTGCAGGACGTTCGCGATGAGTTTATTCAGCGTGGTCTTGCTGCCATCGGGAAAAGCCTCCAGCGTGACGTCGACAAGGAAAGGATTTCAGCGGATGAGAAACAGCGAATCGTTGGAAGGATTCGCACGACTACTGACTTTGCTCTTCTCAGTGAAGCCGCGTTTGTCGTTGAAGCAGTAACAGAGAATCTCGCGATCAAGACGGAAGTTTTCAAAGCTCTCGATCGGATCACACCGGCAGATGCGATCCTTGCTTCAAACACATCGTCGATCTCCATCACGAAACTCGCCGCAGCCACGAATCGTCCGGATAAAGTCATCGGGATGCACTTCATGAATCCCGTGCCGATCATGAAACTCGTCGAGGTCATTCGCGGCATGGCGACTTCAGACGAGACTTACGAACGTGTTCGCGCGCTTTCGGAAAAGTTGGACAAAATCGCGCTCGACTGTCAGGATTCGCCCGGTTTTGTGTCCAACCGCGTGTTGATGCCCATGATCAACGAGGCGATCTTCACTCTGTACGAGGGCGTAGCGACGCGCGAAAGCATCGACGGCATAATGAAACTCGGAATGAACCACCCGATGGGACCGCTGACGCTGGCGGATTTCATCGGTTTGGATGTATGCCTCGCCATCATGAATGTGTTATACGAGGGGCTCGGAGATCCGAAATACAGGCCGTGCCCGCTGCTCAAGCGTTACGTGGACGCTGGTTGGCTCGGGCGGAAAAGCGGCCGCGGGTTTTACGAGTATTAAAGCTGCACACTAAAGATGGCCCCTAACATCTCTCACTATTGTCAAAAATGCCTGGCTCCGAATCCGCTGGGACAGGAGTTCTGTTCCCGTTGTGGGACGCGCTTGATGATCGTGGTCGAACCCACTTCTTCCCGATTTGAAGCAGGCTCGGCGACAGTCTCAACTGACGAACACCTGCTCGAGCGTATTTCGGCGGCGGAAAACCGGACCGCGCGACTCGCGGAACGTTTGGAACGCAGTCTCGATCTGCTGCTGCGTTACGCGCAAAACGCTTATTTCGATCGGTCGTTGACGCGAGCGCTGATCTCGCTTTTGGAAGAAGACGGCGTCGTGCAGTCTGATCGACTCGAGAAGATGTGGAGTGAACGTTGCGAGCGCGACGCACTCGAACAGGAAGAAAGCGTTCATCGCGACGAACTGCGGTTGCGGATTCTGGCCCACGCGCAGGCGATGGACCGTCCGGTCTTTGAAGATCTGATCAACGAGGGTTTTCTGCTGATCGAAGACAAGCAGGTGCAGGAGGGGATCACCAAACTCCAGCGCGCCGCTGAGATTTCAGACGAGAACGCGGCGTTGAACCTGTTCATCGGCGAACACTATTTTCGGCGCGGCAAGAGCAAACGCGCGCGCACGTACCTGATGCGGGCGCACGAAGCGTTGCCTGATGATGTCCGGGTTTCGTTGTTGCTCGGGTTGGCGTGTGCGGACGACGGTGAAGCCGAGCAGGCGAAGGAGCTTTTGCGCAAAGCGATGCGGCAAGGTGGTTCGTCCTTTGCCGGACACTACGGTTTGGGCTGGTTGTTTGTAAACGAGAAGAACTGGCGCGGTGCGATCGGTGAGTTCAAACGTGCGTTGACCGCTCGGCCTTCGCCGGAAGCACATTACGTGTTGGGGTGTTTGTATTACGAGCTGAATCGCGACGATCTGGCCGTCAGGCATCTGCGCAAGGCGGTGCAGATGGATGAGAGTTACGCGGAAGCGTTCTATTTATTGGCGCAAACATACGAACGAACCGGGCGAACAGAGTTAGCGCAAGAGGCGTTGAAGCGGGCCGGCCAGCGTGCGACACCGGCCGTTCCATTATTTCAGGCGCCAAAATCAGGTCTGTTGCGTTTGATGGCCGGCGACAAGCGCCTGGCGGACATGTTGCGCGACGATGCGCTGAAGGCCTTCGAAGTCAGCCCGCCGCAACAGTCGTCGCACTAGTAATACTCGGCCACAAAGAGGCACAAAAGTCACAAGGCTTGACTGCTTTTATGCTTTTTGTGCCTTTTTGCGGCTGTGGGGCGCGTTGACAGCGCCGCAAGCGACGCTATAATGGCCCCTTTGTGCGCATAGCCCCCAAAACTGCTATTCGTGGCTGTGCCGAGTGTGATGCGGATTGAGCTGGTAAACCTGGAGCATGGGCGAGCTGATTTTGCCCACGTGTACCAGACTGATGAACTGGGCTCGTTTGACGAACGCGTAAGCCTCGTCGAGCCTGTTACCGTCAACGGAAAAGTGCGGGTCGCCGGAGCCGAGGTCTTTGTCAACGGACACATCGAAACTCGCGCCCAGGTCGAGTGCGATCGTTGTCTAAAACAGCTCGAAATTCCGGTTAAAGCCGATTTCGACTTGCAATACATCACCGGCGCGGAGTACGAATCCAGCGCCGCCGCGGAACTGACCGAAGAAGCATTGTCAGTTTCCGTCTTCGACGGCGAAACAATCGACGTCGACGAGATCGTAAAAGAGCAGATCTTGCTGGCAGTTCCGACACGTTTGCTGTGCCAGCCTGACTGCAAGGGAATCTGTCCTGTCTGCGGCATCGACAAAAACACAGGCGACTGCGAGTGTGAGTCCAAAGAGGTCGATCCGCGTTGGGCAGCACTGAAGAACCTAACCGGTGGTAAGTAGTGAATGGCATCGTAGAGGTTGCCATTGACCACTTAAACCATCCACAGATTACGCAGATTCTTTTCTAAAATGTACTCTGTGTAATCTGTGGATTGCTTTTTGTTTTAATAGTTAACGTTAGCAGGAGTAATTATGCCAAATCCGAAACGGCGACATTCCAAAGCTCGTCGCGACAAACGGCGCGCGCACGATGCGTTGCGTGTGCCGCAGACCACCCTTTGTCCCAACTGCCGCGAACCCCGCATGCCCCATCGCGTTTGTCCCAAATGCGGCTATTACAATGGCCGCCAGGTGGTGCAAGTAGAAGAAACCTAAAACTGATCCAACGTGCGAAATCAGTCGCAGAATGAGGCCCCGCTAACGGGCAAAGTCGTTCTCGACGCAATGGGAAGTGACCATGCGCCGCACGTGGAGATTGATGGTGCGCTGGCTGCAACCCGCGATTTTGGCGTTAAGGTAATTCTGGTGGGCCAGGCCCATAAGGTTGAGCCGGAACTGAGACGCTGCGGTTGGCGCGGCGACGGCGACCGCGGTATTGAATTTGTCGAAGCGGCTGAAGTAATCGCGATGGACGATCCGGTTGCGACTTCAGTCAGGCGCAAGAAGAAGAGTTCTTTGAGAATCGGTTCGAAGCTGGTCAGCGAAGGCCGTGGCGATGGTTTTGTTTCCGCGGGAAACACCGGTGCGGCAATGGCGACAGCAAAGATGGTGATCGGCGCGATTCCCGGCGTGGACCGTCCGGCACTCGCCGCGATGATTCCGACGAAAGCGGGCAAGCCGACGTTGCTGCTCGACGTCGGTGCGAATTCCGAGTGCAAGCCGTATCACCTCGCACAGTTTGCGATCATGGGCGATGCTTATTCGCGTTCGGTGCTCGGCACAGTGAAACCAATCGTCGGGTTGATGAGCATTGGCGAGGAAGAGGCGAAAGGAAACGATCTGACGAAAGAAGCGTTTCCGCTGCTCAAAGCGTTGCGTGATATCAATTTCGTCGGCAATGTTGAAGGCCGCGACGTTTTTTCGGGTGAGGTGGACGTGATCGTCACCGATGGTTTCACCGGAAACGTGATGTTGAAACTGTCGGAAGGTTTGACCGAGGCGATGCTTTCGATGTTGAAGCGTGAGTTAACCGCAACAGCGGTAACGAAAGCAGGCGCCGTGCTCGCGAAACCGGCTTTTAGAAGTATCAAGAAGCGTCTCGACTATACAGAATATGGCGGGGCGCCGTTGTTGGGTGTCAGGCGTATTGTAGTGATCGGGCATGGACGTTCGAACGCCCGCGCGATTCGCAACGCTATCAGGAGTGTTAAAGAGTTTTCCGAACATCGCACAAGCGAGCGTATCGCAGAGGGGATCAGGAATCAGCCACAGATGTCACAGACAAACACCGATTCCGGTCTGTGTGTGTCCGTGTGATCCGTGGCTTACTGTAGTATTCTGAGGAATTAATGGTGAACCAACGCGCTGGAATTCTGGGCACGGGCCACTCGTATCCCGAAGGAATTCTGACAAATGCCGATCTTGCGAAGATCGTTGAGACTTCGGACGACTGGATCACGACGCGAACCGGAATTAAACAGCGTCGCAAAGCCGCGCCCGGTGAGTACACGTCGATGTTCGCAGTGCGCGCCGCGCGGCAGGCGATAGAACGCGCACGCCTCGATCCTTCCGATATCGACCTGCTTATTTGCGCCACAGTCACACCGGACCAAATACTTCCTTCGACAGGCTGCATCGTTCAAGCCGAGCTCGGCGTGAACAACGCCGCGGCAATGGACGTGGTCGCTGCTTGTTCCGGTTTCCTGTACGGCGTATCGCTTGCCGATTCGATGATTCGCACCGGACAAGTGCGTCATGCGGTTGTAGTCGGCGCCGAGATATTGACGCAATACGTCGATTACACCGACCGGCAAACGTGCGTGTTGTTTGGCGACGGCGCAGGGGCGGCAGTGTTGGGACCAGTCGAAGGTAATCGCGGTATTCTCGCGAGCAAGATCAAGTCAGACGGACGTTACGAAGAACAGCTTTTCTCGCCGGGCGGCGGCACACGTAAGAAGCCCACGGCGGAAACACTCGCAGCCGGCGATCACTTCTTCAAGATGAGAGGCAACGAGCTGTTCAAAGTCGCGGTTCGTTCGATGACCGAGATTTCGCGCGATGTGCTCGAGAAGGCCGGCAAAAAGTCAGACGAGATTAATCTTTTCATTCCGCACCAGGCTAATCAACGCATCACTGAAGCTGTTGCCGATCGTTTGAATGTCGATATGTCGAATGTTTATTCAAACATCGCGGTGCACGGCAACACGTCGTCAGCGTCGATTCCGATCGCGCTCGATGAATGTGTCGAGGGAGGACGGATCAAGGAAGGCGACTTGGTGTTGATGGCGTCGTTTGGTGGCGGTGTAACCTGGGGCGCGGTGCTGATGCGATGGTAAGGACATTTGTCGATTTTCGATTTTCGATTGCCGATTTGGTTCTTGGCTGGAGTTAACTTGGAACAAAACTAGCGTTCGCGTGGACAAGGAGAAATCGGCAATCGGCAATCAAGAATTGGCAATGTTGTTTCCCGGGCAGGGGTCGCAAGCGCCGGGAATGGGAAAAGAGTTAGCCGAGAAGTTTCCGGTTGCGCGACGGGTCTTTGAAGAAGCCGACGAAGCGTTGGGCTTTGCGATCTCGCGGCTCTGTTTTGAAGGGCCGGCGGAAGAATTGCAGTTAACCGAGAATACG
>DATEHX010000056.1:0-6622 GCA_035279345.1 Pyrinomonadaceae bacterium
ACCGCCGCATTCGCTTGCGTGACTTTCACGGTCACACGCCCGCCGTTGTTTGTAAACTTCACCGCGTTTGATAACAGATTCCAGATCACTTGCTGAAGCCGGTTAGCATCACCGGAAATCATCGCGGGTATGTTTTCGATCTGTGTTTCGATGCGTATGCCTTTCGCGTCCGCGGTCGGACGGACGAAGTTGATCGCATTTTGGACCACCGGCGCGACCTCGATCGGATGCAGATCGATGTACAAGTTGCCGGTGATGATTCGCGACACGTCGAGTATGTCGTCGACGATCTGTGCTTGCGCCTTTGCGTTGCGCCAGATCGTGTCGACAGCCTGCTGCGTCATTGTGTCGTCGAGCGAACCGTCTTCAAGTAAACGGGCCCAACCGAGAATCGCAGTCAGCGGCGTACGCAGCTCGTGCGAGACGGTCGCGAGAAACTCATCTTTCAGACGGTTTGATTCTTCAGCGGCTTCGCGCGCGGTGCGTTCGAGTTTCAGCAGCCGAACGTTTTCAATCGCGACAGCCGTTAAGTTCGCCGCCATGCTCATTGCGGTGACGTGTTGCTGCTGGTAAGCCTGCCGTTGATAACTCTGCACTTCGATCGTTCCGATGATCCGGCCCATCACCGCCATCGGTACCGCGAGTGAAGATTCAGGACGCAAACCATTATCTTCCCCAACGATCACCGAAAGATTTGCACTGGTCGCGCGCATGTAATCGTTCGTTATAACCACTTGCCCAGTTCGCACGGCGCGGCTGTTTGGACCACGCTCAGTCACCGGCATCGGCGGCAACTGCGAAACATCGACTTCCGCGCCGTCGCCCCAGCCGTAGCACGCGGTGCGAACGTCGCGAATTGCATCGTAAAGTGAAACAAAAAAACCATCGCAGGGAACTGAGACGTGGGTGAACTCACGCAGGCCACGAAAGATCGTGCTCAACTCCCGCGCCGTTCCCAACACTTGCGAGAGACTCGCAATGCGTTCGAGCAGCCGTTCGTATTGCAGCAGCGCGCGCTCATTCGCTTCGTTAATCGCCGTTTCCGACTCTCTGACTTCTTCCGCGGATCTCTCAGCGCGCGAGCGCGCCGCTATCTCAGCCCGCGTGAGTGCAAAGAAGAGAAAACTAAGCAGTACACCGACAATGATCGTGTACTTCAACAAAGGACGGCTCGAGCCGAGCTCAAACGATGGAGTAGCCGCGTAATTTAAAGTCCAAACACGGCCCGCGACATTAAGCGTATCGCTCGTAGTGAAACGAAGATCATTCGGAGGTGGCCCAGCAACGGTGCCGTGCAGGAAGGTTGCGCTTTTTATGTCGTTGCCGTCGTAGATCTGAATCGTGACATCATTTCTCGCGGAGGTGATCGGACCAAGAAAGTTGTCGATTCGATACGGACTATAAACATAACCGACGAGCGCCTGACGCCGTTCCTCGACGGAATTGATTGAGGCGCCGTTGCGATAGACTGGCGCATAGATCAAGAAGCCCGGCTGTTCTTCATTGTCCGGTTCCTGGATCAGGCGCACTCGTCCTGAAGCGGCAGGCAGACCCGTGTCGCGTGCTTCCTCCATTGCGTGCCGGCGCACGGGATCGGAAAACATGTCGAAGCCGATCGCCTTCTCGTTTTGATTTCCCAGCGGAAAGAGATAGACGATCGCGGTGTATTCGTCGCGTGGCCCATCCGGCTGAACGTTGAAGTCCTCACGAACCTTCTGGCGCATCTGCCGGATCAAGTCATCTTTCTCGGCGTGCGTGAACCGCTTTGAAAACCCGATGCCTTGAATGCCGGGATAGTTCTTCTGCAAGTCGAGCTGCTGCACGAAACGATAAAATTCGACCGGCGCCACTTCATCGCTCGCCGCGAACAGTCCGGTTCCAGCGCGCAGTAACGTAATCGAGGTCTCGACTTTGAGCCGTATTCGATCGCGAAGTTCCTGAACGTTCTTTTGAAACCGGCTTTGGTCCTGTTCGAGTGTGAGTTTGGAAAAGTAGTAGTAAACGATGAACGTGAAAGCAAGACCGACGAGCAGGATCAGGTAAGGCAGGAAAATGCGGTGACGGCGCGACCGCTGGTTCTGTGCATCCCGAGCTCGTTTCAACTCGCGCATGGAGAGACAAGAATGAGAGGGCGTTTAAGAAACTATCTGACGCGCCGGGTACGCCGGCGCAGAAAATCTATGAGCACAAACTGCGAAAGATTGCCGGGGTTGGCAAAATAAGCCTTGCCATTGGTCATTGCGGTCATCTGCTTGACGAAATCCACCAGGTAATAATCGCTCGCCAGCATGAATGTGTTGATCATTATACCGGCTTTGCGGCAGGCCTGAACCTCTTTGAACGTCTCGGACATCACCAACGGATCGCCGCCCATCGAGTTTTTGTAAAGACGCCTCGCCGGAGCGCCACTCTTGCCGGGGCGTCCAGTGTCTAAAGCTTGTTCAACGAAACACGCCGTCGGTTTGCCGTCCGTGACCATCACGATCTGTTTCATCTCTTTGCGTTGTGCTTGTAACAAGCGGCGCGAGAGACGTAAACCTTCAGCGGTGTTCGTGTGATAAGGACCGACGCGCGTGGTCGCGAGCTTCGCGAGCGGCAGCTCTGCGGCGCCATCATGAAAGAGCACGACCTTAAGCGAGTCGCCGGGATACTGCGTGCGGATCAAGTGCGACATTGCCAGTGCGACTTTCTTCGCCGGCGTAAAACGATCTTCACCGTAAAGAATCATCGAGTGAGAACAGTCGAGCATCACGACCGTCGCGCAGGACGATTGGTAGTCACACTGATGAACGTAAAGATCCTGGTACTCGAGATTGAGCGGAACCTGCAAACCTTCGCGTTGAATGGCTGAGAGCAGTGTGGCGTTGACGTCGAGATTGATCGTGTCGCCAAACTCGTAACGCTTGCTGGCAGCCGCGGCCTCGACGCCCGTCGAAAGATAAACCGTATCGTGCCGTCCCGCCGCGCTCTTGCCGAAACTTCCGAGCAGATTTCGCAGCGTTTTGTAACCGAGAAAATCCAGACCTTTTTCAGTAACTTCGAAACGCACGTCGCGCGGCAACGGATCTGACACCTCGCCTTGGCCGCCGAAAAGACCCTGTTGTTGTTGCGGGTTCTGTTGCGGCTCCTCGGCGTGAAGCGTCAAGTAACCTTCTTCGACAAGACGTTCGATCAGTTGATTCAACAATTGCTCGAGCAACGAGCCCTGAAACTTGTTTTCGTTCTCGGCGAGCATTTCACGAACCTGGTTCTCGCTAACCAGACCTTTATCCATCAGCGCTTGAAGCAGTGCGCGGCGCAGCGCATCGAGCGACGTGTCAGTGTCCCGGCTTTGGCGCGTCCAGTAGTAATCGTCGTCGTAGCCCGAATCGAGCAAAGCATCAGACATGCTGTCCATCAACTCGCCGAGATTGATGGACGACACGTCGAAGCCTTTGAATTTCGAGTAACGAGTGAATTTCATTTTCGAAAGCCATCCACAGATTACGCAGATTCTGTGTAATCTGTGGATGGTTTTTAACTGTATTTTCCTGTTTCTGTCAGATCGTCGTAGATCATGCCGCGGCGATCCTTTCGGGCTTTGGTAACGGCGGTGTAAGTGCCTTCTTCGTTGCGGCTGATTTTGTTTTCCGCGTAGAGACCTTCGAGCACCAGTTCGCACGCGGCGACGAGCTTCGCGGTGTCGCCCGAGCGAAAGTCAAACGGGATTGCCGCAGTCTCCCACAAATCCGGCACAGCATCCAGGAGCGCCTTGCATTCCTCGGCGGACGCAGTGTCGGTCAGCAACAGCTTGTTTCCCTCGTCAAACCACTGCACGGCGCGCGCGAAGTCGATGCCGACGAAGTAGCCTTCGAAGATTTCGCCCGCGGCACGTTTGATCAACTCGCGCGCGATGCGATGCGCGCCGAGTTGTTCGCCTTCGTATTCAAGCTCCATCTTGCCGGTCATCGAAGGAATCGCTGCATAAACGTCGGCGATGCGCGGCACGATCGGTTCTTCGCCTGTCAGCAATGAACGACGTTCGGCGTTCGATACGACAGATTCCATCACCGTGATCGGCATACGTTGCGAAACACCGGAATGCTTATCGACGTGATTATCCTCACGCGCCTCGAACGCGATCTGTTCGACCACTTCACGAATAAACTCCGGCACGGCCACCTCGCTGCGCGCTGAACGGTTGGTCCACGCTTCCTGCCGCGTGATCTCGATCGCCATGGGCAACTCTTTCGCATAGTGCGTCATGATCTCGGCGCCGATGCGATCTTTCAAAGGCGTGATGATCTTGCCGCGCGCGGTGTAGTCCTCCGGGTTCGCGGAGAAGACGAGCATCACGTCGAGCGGCAGACGCACCGGATAACCCTTAATCTGCACGTCGCCTTCCTGCATGATGTTGAAGAGTCCGACCTGAATCTTGCCCGCGAGATCGGGCAACTCGTTGATCGCGAAGATGCCGCGATTCGCACGCGGCAGAAGACCATAATGAATCGTCAACTCATCGCTCAGCAGGTGTCCGCCCTTCGCAGCTTTGATCGGATCGACGTCGCCGATGATGTCGGCGACAGTCACGTCGGGCGTGGCGAGTTTTTCGACGAAGCGAGCGTCGCGATCGATCCAGTCGATGCTCGTCATGTCGCCGTTTTGTTCGAGCGTCTGTCGTGCGTAAGCCGAGATTGGGTGAAACGGATCGTCGTTCACTTCCGAACCGGCAATTACCGGCAAGCGGTCATCGAGGAGCGCCGTCAGTTGTCGAATGATGCGGCTCTTCGCCTGGCCGCGCAGGCCGAGCAGGATGATGTTGTGACGCGAGAGAATCGCGTTGACGAGTTGCGGAATGACGGTGTCGTCGTAACCAACGATGCCGGGGAACAGTTTCTCGCCGGCGCGTAGTTTTTTGATCAGGTTATCGCGCAGTTCGTCTTTGACCGAGCGAGTTTGATACCGGGCCGCTTTGAGTTCGCGAAGGGTTCTTGCGTATTCCATGTTTTAGGTAGGAGAGATTTTAACTAGATCGCCCCGTCTTCGCGCAACTTCTCCAGGTGCGCGAGCACAGCGCGCTCGGCCATGGCGTACGCTTTCGGGGAAATATCCGTGTAGACCTTCGCAACAATTTGTTCCGGATTTGTCGCGCCTTCACGCACCGCCTGCAAAATGCGCTGCTCGCGTTCGAGCCGGTGTGAAATGTATTCATCGATCTTTTTGTAAGGACTGGCGACTGCCGGTCCGTGGCCGCCGAGCAACACCGACAGGTTGGGCAGCGAACGCATGCGCTGGAGCGAATCGAGATAGTCGCGCATGTTGCCTTCAGGTGGATCGATCAGCACCGAACCGACGCCGAGGATGTTGTCGCCCGTCAACAACACGCCACGATCCGCGTCGTGAAAACAAAGATGACCGCGCGCGTGTCCGGGCGTGTGCATGGCCCTTAGACGAATTTGTGGCTCGCCTTCGAGCGTAATCACGTCGCCGTCCGCGATTAGTCGATCGACTTGAATTTCCGTCAACGCCTCAGCGGTTTGTGCGTGAGTCGCAATCGGAACATCGCCGCCGAGATGAGCCTTCAAAGCGTTCACACCACTGATGTGATCCGGATGCAGGTGCGTGATGATTATTTCGCGAACGCGCCTGCCTTCCGCGATCATCTCGTCGATACACTCGGCCAGCGCCTGTTGCTCGTCTTCGTAAGGCGAACCGGGATCGACAACCAGCATTTCCTGCGACGTGTGAATCAGGTAGCAGCAGGTGTGCGTCGCGGGCGGACGCGTCGGCGTGCGCACTGGAAAACAGATGTAGTTAGGTCGAAACGTGATGCGCCGCGCGATCTCGCCTTGTGCGTTGATGTTTGAAAGAAAACGTTCGACGAGATCGGATGTGACACCACCGGCGATGGTGCGCAGCGCGTGCAATGTCGGCGGCACGGCAACAACCTGATCGCGCAGCCAGCGTTCGTAAGCATCCGCGGCGGTGATCCATTCACCGTCCTCCAACTCGCCGGCCGTTAGATACGGTTCCTGTTTGCTGGGGCAGTTAACAAGAAAAAACCACGTGTCGAAGCGTCGAGCGTTGAACGGCGGCGTGACCCAACGTCCAACGTAGGTGAAGTCGTCAGCGTCGAGAAACAGTTCGTAATGTTTCAGGAGCGCGGGCCACGACACTCGTCCCGACTCAAGATCGTCGAGCAACGAAGCGCGTTGACCTTTCGTGAGCGTCTCACCGCCGCGTACCGCCAACACGCCTAACTCTTCAAACAGTTCGCGTGCGGCGCCGCTGATCATCGCGGACGTCGTTGCGTCGGGCGAATTTCTTACATCGACCTCGGCGTCACCGGCATCGATCTGGCCACCGGGAAACGCGTGATAGCCGCCGAGGAAAGCGAGCTTTTCGCTTCGCTTAACCCAGTAAACTTCCGGCTTTTGCGGATCGGTATCTTGCCGCAGAAGAATCACCGCGGCGGCATCTTTAGGAATAGGTCCTATTGGACCTGTAGGACCTATATTTTCTTTTACGACCACCTGAATCTTTCGCCGTCACCAGGTCCCCACGGCACGCCGCGCATGTGGTAACCACCCTGTTCCCAAAAACCCGCTTCGTCTTCCTGGAGGAAGCGCACGCCTCGCACCCA
>DATEHX010000057.1:0-50558 GCA_035279345.1 Pyrinomonadaceae bacterium
AGCATTCGGCCCAATTCAGGCCACAAAGAAGCACAAAATGTGTTGCAAGTCCTTACCCTTCTTGTGCCTCTTTGTGGCAATACAACCAACTCACAGCGCCACCGACTCGATCACGCCGATCCAGTGGTCTGCGTTGAGTTCACCTCGCGCGAACTCCGCGATCACGTCGAAGACCTGATCCGAGAATCCGCCGACGTTGAGAATGTCCTCACGCTCGCTCGCCTGCACCGTGCGATACGGCTGCACGTCGATACAAGTCAGACGAGCCGCGGGATTACGATGCTTGAACACATTCCATTCGCGCATCGTCGCCGTACCACGACCGGCGCCCGCGTCAACCCACGACTCGTTATCCGAAATAAAGATCACGAGATCGCCATTCGCCTTACGGCGGTTCAGTAGAGCCAGTGGCGCACTACAGTTCGTTCCTCCACCACCGACCGCAGCCAGGCGCGCGGCGTTGGTCATCACGCTGTCGCGCGAGTTGAGCTTGACGTTAACCACGTCGTGCTCGAACGGCAGCACTTCAGCGTGCGGATTCTTGCGTAGCACTGCCGCCGCAACCAGCGCCGCCACGTCGATGCAACGCATCTTTGTCGTAGCACCCTTGCGGAAACCCGTCACTGGCGAAGACATCGAACCCGACACATCGGGACAAACGTAAACGCGTCCTTCAATTGCCGGAACGTTCGCGATCGCGATCTCCATCGCATCCTGAAGCGCGTCGCAAACTTCCTTCGGAACGTCGGCGTTCTCCTGGGCCATCATGAACGCGACCATTAGCTGGTACGGAAACACGCGGGCCTTGGCGATCGCCTTCGGATCACGCAGTCGATCCGCAATCAGCTCAGTCAGTCCAGGCTGTCCAAACACGCCGTGACGTGCAAACGTGTTCAGGTTCATACGCGTCATCTGCCACGGCGCACGACGCGCAATCGCCGTCCACTCCGGTGTACCAAGCTCCAGCGCAGTTAGCATCTGGAACGGAACGTCCGGAACTTCACGCGACTCGCCCTTCTTGTAAGCCTCGAAGTTGCGCGCAACATCCGGCAACGCATCGACCGCGTATTCACGTCCGATGAAGTAGCCAAACAGCGCTTCACGCGCAGCATCCTTCGGCTTCGGGTGGACCATCTTCACGATGTCGGCGAGCGACGGCGACTGGCCCACGTTAGACTTGAAGAGCGTTCCCGGATCGCGAGCGTCAAGCCACTCGCGTACGAGACGCTTCGGCGCAGTACCAAGCGACTTGCGCCCAACGACACCCGAACGAACGATCTGCACGAAGTTGCGCAGCATCTTCGCGTTGTCGATCACGCGCGGAAACACGCGTGCGAGTAGCTCACGGTCCTTCACCGAGAGCACTGCGCAAAGCAGCGCCGGCATGTCCTTCATGTAGCCGCGTTCACGGCAGAACACCGCTGCCTTCGCAATGAACTCCGCGTCGAGTTCAGCGCACAATGCGATCGTCTTCGCGAGTTGCTCGTCCGCAGTTGCATAGAACGTTCCGTTCAAACAACCTGTCGCAGCGTACTGCGCGAGCTGATGCTTTGGCGGGAGAGCGTACGCGGGAGCGCGTTCTTCGTTGATCGCGTTAGTTGCCGGAATCAGCTTGCCGATTAGCGACTTGAATAGTGTCTTGTTTGCCATTGTTCGTTACCTCCGTTACAGCAGCCGTCTGATGTCTGCGAACGGTTCTGCCAAAATCTGTGCGTCGTCTTCGTAAAGAACGTATCCGGTTCGCTCGACTTTGATCGTGCGAATGAAGACGTCGTTTCTTTCGAGAATCCATGCCATTTGCCAGGCGCGCGATAAATGTTCGCGCGCAGTTGGCTTGAACCAGCAGATCGCGCGTCGTGCGCGCCGTGGCGTTCTCAATCGATAGTCGTATGGACCTTTCAAGTGCTCGTTGAACCAGTCCATCAGCTCCCTGAGCGGGTAATACTCGTCGTCAGGAAGCAGTGGGTCGTAAAGCAGATCGCCGGCAGCAAGGAAGATTCCCGTCGAAACGAGCGAGTCTTCGTCGATCTCTCCGCTGACAAATCGGATGAACATGCTGGTTCACCATTCATGGACCATGAATCGAAATACCTTTTGTTTGCGAGTGGGAATAGTTGGCTTCGGGAGAAGGATTCGAACCTTCATCTTCGAGTTCAAAGCCCGGCGTGCTGCCAGTTGCACCATCCCGAAATTGGTCGCGGTGGAAGGAGTCGAACCGTCGTCGCTCGATTATCAGTCGAGTACTCTACCGTTGAGCTACACCGCGATGGTTGACCCGGGTCAGGACATTTTTGATTGCCGATTGTTGATTGACGATTGAGAAGACGTCAGGTTGTTCACGTTACAAAATCGACAATCGAAAATCGACAATCAGCAATGACTTGGCTGCGGCGGCGAGAGTCGAACTCGCATCAACTCGATTACAAGTCGAGCGCTCTGGAGCCAATTGAGCTACGCCGCAATTTGGTGGACCAGGAGGGACTCAAATCCTCACAAGGAGTTTGCAAGACTCCTATGCTTTCAGTTACATCACCAGCCCAAAACTTTGGTGGCTGTGGGTGGATTCGAACCACCAACCTCGCGCTTATGAGACGCTTGCTCTTTCCGGTTGAGCTACACAGCCGCAAGCGGGAAACCGTTGAAACGGTTTCTTCGATCGGGCGACTACTAAACACCCGGCTGAAGCCGGGTGAGAATGAGACGGGAATAGATTTGCGCCCACAGGTGATACTGACCTTTCATTCACACCGGGCTTCAGCCCGGTGTTAGTGACAAGTCAAAATTGGAAACCGTTTCAACGGTTTCCCGTCGCGTAACCTCTACTTTGGAAGCCCGCGGAGGAGTTGAACCTCGTGCCTTTCCGCCCAGCTCTTGAGGTTCGGTTTAGAAGACCGATGCCGGGAACGCGGGCCATCGCGAAAAATTTGGTGCCCAAGGAAGGACTTAAACCTTCAACCTCTGGTTTGTAGGACCAGCGCTCCATCAGTTGAGCTACTCAGGCAAAAAGTTTGGGGGCCACGGATTAACACAGACAATACGGACGGAAAAATCTGTGTGAGTCCGTGTAATCCGTGGCTTTAACGCTGCCGCTCGCGCTGCACCCGATCCATGACGTCGCGATCGTCGTGCATGTCCATGAACAGGTACTTGCGCCACTCGGCTCGCGCTTCCGCGTAGTGACAAAGCACTACGCGTTCGAGCTTCACACGCAATGCAGTCTGCGAAGTAAGCAGTGGCATACGTGCTTCCGCCGGCGTGCGATCGGCCTTGCGGTTGTTGCACTGAAGACAAGCCGTGACCACGTTCACTGGCGAGTTATCACCACCACGCGAACGCGGCAGGATGTGATCGAGCGTCAGTTCCGCAACGTTCTTTTTGTCGCCACAGTACTGGCAGCGAAACTTGTCGCGCATGTAAATTCGCAAACGCCTCATGCTCGACTGCTCGCGGCGGCGCCGAACGTTGATGTAAGTGCGGCGGCGAATCACTGACGGAACCCGAAACTCCGCCTGCACCGAACGCAACACGCGGTTGCCGTCGAATTCCTCGACGAACACCGTGTCTTTGAAGGTCATGGTTATGGCGCGCGCGACACTGACGGTGCCGAGCGGCTCGTACGTTTGATTGAGCAGTAAAACTCTGTCGTTCAGTGCCATTGCCGGCACCTCCTTTCTTTGTCGTTGACGCAAACAATTGGATCGCGCGGTGAGATTTGAACTCACGAATACCGGATTTGCAGTCCGGAGCCTTAGACCACTTGGCGACGCGCGAAAACTTTGGGGCGGAAGGAGAGATTCGAACTCTCGAGTCGAGTTTGGAAGACTCGCATGTTTCCAGCTACATCACTTCCGCGGAAGAGCGCAGGGTTACGGGTGTGAGGCGCCTGCGCCGTCGTCGTGAGGTGAGAATCGTTTTCGCACAGATAAACACGGACGTACACTGAGAATGATTCTTGTGTGTGTTCGTCTGTGGCTGACTTAATGGTCGGGGTGGACAGAATTGAACTGTCGCCACGAGTGCCCAAGACTCGGATGCTTGCGTTACACCACACCCCGAAACGCAAATGGCGGAACTGAACGGACTCGAACCGTCATCGGCCTGATCGACAATCAGGTGCCTCACCTCTCGGCCACAGTTCCCGTGCGAGATTGGCAGCGCGTGTCGGATTCGAACCGACGCTCGCCTGATTGAAGGTCAGGTGGCCTAAGCCTCTAGCCTAACGCGCCGAAATTTGGGTGGGCCGAAGGGAGTCGAACCCTCACGAGCCGCAGTCACAGTGCGGTGCTCTGCCACTTAAGCTACGACCCACATAAAAGAGTTGGTACCGGTGGAGGGATTCGAACCCCCACTCACTAGTTTCTAAAACTAGCGCCTCTCCCAGTTGGGCTACACCGGCAAAGAATTTTTGGTGGACCTGACACGATTTGAACGTGTGACCTCGACCTTCGCAGAGTCGCGCTCTGATTCCACTGAGCTACAGGTCCAAAAGATTGGCGGAAGGAACAGGACTCGAACCTGCAAGCGTCACGTGCGCGGTAGTTTTCGGGACTACTGCCTTACCAGTTAGGCTACCCTTCCAAAAGTTTTGGTGCATGCGGCAGGACTCGCACCTGCGAAGGACCAACGGTCCACCTGATTTACAGTCAGGCGCCTTTGCTGCTCGGCCACACATGCAAATGAAAATTCGTTATGCTAAAAAACAGATGAAGGCAGCGAGAACAATGTCGCGAACACACTTCGAGACACACTTCTCCTAAGGATGGCGATCTCACGGACTCTCGCAAAGCACCGAGATCGTCATCCGGTTGAAGGCTCCTGCCTTCATCTCTCGCAAAAAGGTACTTCGATTGTCAAAAAACAAAGGAGCGGGCCTTTAGCCTCCCAGGGAAGCTGCCCGCTCCTAACAATCCTCGCGAATTTTTCGTTGGAATTGGGAGCGGGAGTCCGCTCCCGCTGATTACTGCCTGCTATATCGACGATCTATGAACGCCTGTTGTCCGACTCTTTCGTTAAAGCTATTTGAGAGCTCTAACGCACACACGACGCCGTGCATGGCGCCACTCGGCTTATTGACGCCGGGCAGCCATTTGGTCGTGTGTTCGGATGTGCGTTTAATCGTCTTCAAAAGTTTTTTCCTCATTGCGCATGCAAGTCGTTCTCACGCGCAGGGGGTCTTGTATACAACTGGACCACCGATCGAGTCAAGAGTTTTTTTGACTGAAATTTTTTTCTAACGCTACTGCTCTTTTGTCACTGCCGATCTTCCACTGCTCTTTGCAGCGCTCGACACGAACGTTCCCGAGAGGCCGTCGCCATCGTTTTGGAGTTTCCAGACAAAGCGCCCGTTGGTCCGTCGCATTCGGCCGTCTTCAGTGAAGGTTGCGACGACTTTGTCGCCGTCGATAGAGCCTTTCACCTGAATGGGAGTCCGGCGAGCGGTAGGTAATGTTTGACCGTTCTCGGAAAACTTCACGCCTCTCGCAGTGAACTCTTTTCCGTTCTGGTTGATGGTTAGGTGAAAGCCAACTTGCATGTTTCCGAAAGATTGGTAGGCGGTTTTCTCCACGGTGTTGATCACACGCCACTGACCGTTGAGGTTCTGCACGTTTGCCTCCGGCCGCGTGGTCGCAACCGCTTGTGAAGGAGATTCACTGCTCGCCGGTGTTCTTGGTTTTGCAGAAACGATAACTGGCAGTTGTGAAGAGGTCGCTGATGGACGTTCGTCAGCTACTTGCTGCATGTCCTCTAAAGCCTCGGGAACCGGCGCCGGTTGCGACTCGGCAGCGCTTGTTGCTGAAGCTGTTTGTCGAAGAGTCTGAACCTTTGATCGCAACACAATCGCACCTGCTGCAACACCCAGCAGTAACGCGAGACACACAGCGATCACCAGGCGCGACGAGAAGAAGGAAGTCGGAATCGTTTCGGCCGACGCGAGTGGCACAACCGGTTCGGGCGCAGGATTCCAGTCGATTTCCTGCTCGCGTGTTTCCTGAGGTTCTTGCATGTCGGCGGCTTCGATCCCAAAGAAACGGCTCAGGATGAGGCGTTCGTTTGGCGTGATCGTGCTCGCATGTGAAGCGGGTTCGACGTGATCGAAATTGATCTCCACATCTTGCAACGAGACTGCCGCGTTGACAGCCGGAAAACCGCTGAGCGATCCGAGCCGTGCATCGACGAGTTTGCCCTCGTGGAAAAGAAGCGTGCCCGGCGTTCCAAAAGCATTTATCTCCAACCGTCCGGTTTCCCGAAGCGATGTAATGCTCTTGATGATGTCGAGGATGTTCGAAACAGTTTTCATCTGGAAAAAACCCTGGGTTGATGGATTGCGGGGGATTATAGGAAGAGGGTTGCAGTCTAGTGGTCAGATCCCACAGTGTCAATTCGGCAAAACTTTTCGGGAATAAAAAGACACGCTCGCGGGTATTAAGGGTGGAAGGCGGCTCTACCATCCAGGAAAAACACAATTTGGCGCGGAGGTTCAGGTTGAGTTGTAAGAGAACTCTGGAAATCAGTTCGTACGTCGATGGAGAGATGGGTCCGTCTCAGGCGGCAGCCGTGCAACGACATCTCGACGAATGCGAAGCCTGCCGGCGCGACTTTCGCTACCATCTCGCCTTGCGCTCGTCTTTGCGGGACAGTTCGCTTTATCACCGCACGCCGCTGGAATTGAAGATGCGCATCCGGTCGATGTCGCAAACGGAGGAGCAGGCAGAGGCAAGCAAACACCTCATGCTTCCGTGGTAGAGATTCACATCATTATTCCCTGCGTCGTCATTTCGTCACAGCTCTCAGAAACGATTTGCGCCAGCCGTTTGCGAGCACGAGCCAACCGCGACATCACCGTGCCCACGGGAACTTGGACCACTTCGGCGATCTCTTTGTACGACAACTCTTCAAACTCTCGCAGCACGATCACTTCGAGAAACTCCGCCGGCAACTTTCTCAGCGCACGCCTGAGCATCTTTCGATCAGTTTCTATCAACAGCAACGTCTCCGGATCGGGAACGTCTGAGATGTGTATATCTTTCTCCTCATCGAACGACGCCGACATTTCCGGTGAACGATTGCGCTGAATCCACGTGTAGTAAGTGTTCCGCACTATCGCCAACAACCACGGCCGCGCGTCGCCGCCCTTGAAAGAATCGAAGTGTTTGAAAGCACGAAGATAAGCTTCCTGCACGACGTCTTCCGCGTCTCGTTCGTCGCGAGCGAGCCAACGCGCGAGGTTATAGGCCGCGTCAAGATGCGGTAAGAGTGCTTCCTCGTAATTTGAATTGGGGACTCTCATTGCCGATCTTCCCTCGGTACTTGCCAGCTTTACGGTTCCCAGCACTTCTTGATCTGCTCGGCCACGAAAAGCGGTGGGTTTTGGTGACGAGCACCACGCTGGATCAAGTTTCGTATTACGGCGATTCCCTCACAGTCGATGAAGGAAATATTTTTGAGATCGACATTGAGCGTCAGTCCTTCGTTCAGCACAGACTCGGCAGAGTCTTGTAGCAATGCAGCCCATTGACCGGTAACTCGGCCGTCGAGTTCCAGAGTAATTTCCTGTTCCGACAAGACAGCTCTCGTAATCTTCAACATGCGGGTTTCACCTGTCCTCTGCGTCTCTGTATTGCCGTGTCACTGTCAAGAAAGGACGAAATCGCAGCGACACTGAAGCAACACAGAGACGTACAGAGGATTCGCCTTTAGTGCAGTGACAGATGATGTGGCTCACCGTAGATAAAGTCGTCCATCATCACGATGTCATTGTTCACGTTGTCGTTTGGACCTGGCGCGCTGGTGCCTGCCGTGATCCGCACACTCGCGATTCGCGGATCGTTGAACTTGATCCCGAAGAAAGAAAAACCACCATTACCAGGTGACGCCGGTACAAAACTGCTGAACAACAGCCGGCCGTCAGCGCCGAAAAACTGCATCAGCGTGCTCGCTCCGCGATTGCCACGCTTGTTACCGGGACCACTGCCATCCGGTTGATCGACGTCAGCGAAGATCACACCAAGACCAGTAACAGCCGCACGAACTTGCCCATTTGAACCGGCAACAAAGAAAACCGTGTCGGTGATGTTGCTTCCGACCGGTGTGAACAAACGCAGAGGACTAAACGCACGAAACGTAGTGGCGTAAGTCGAGTTGCCAAACAACCCGACGAGACCATTTTGTGGTCCACCCGATGGTGGAGCTTGTGAAAGTCCGAGACCGGGCGTCGTGAACTGCGCGCCACGGGTATTCAAAAAAGTGTTGAAGGGATTCACGGGCGCCGTCGTTACGTTGCTCGGCGGAACACCTCCATCCCAGTTGATCTCTCGGCGACCGGAAGCGAGCTCTTGTGTAGTGTTGCCGTTAACCGGATCGCCCAACGCATTGCGAAAATCCGTGATAGTACCTTGAATCGACGCGATGTTTGGACCAGCCGCCTGGAACACAGCCGGTGGCACAAAATCACTGGTTGTGTTGTCTTGAATCGCGATCGGCGCGATAGGTTGGCCGATACTGAAGAGTTCCTCGCCTTCGACTTGGACCGTCAGGACCATGATTGCGATAGCCAGACTAAAGCTCGCCACGAACCGCCAGTTGGTTTTGAGCTTACGGGGTACTTCCATTTCATTCTCCTTCAAGTAAATTCATTTAGTGACGAAGGCGAAGTGCAGATTGTGTGCCGTAAAGTAAACGCGCAAAGTGGCGCAAGATGAGACTTGCAGAGCAGATCAGTGAACTGCGTCTACCGGATTTGGGAGTTAAGAAAGTGAGACTACGAAATACGGTGGGGCTGGCGTTTGATTCCTAATTTTTCCATGCGGTGCCGCAACGTGTTCGGATGCATGCCGAGTGTTTTAGCAGCGCCGTTTGAGCCTTCAATCACGCCGTGAGTTTGCTCTAACACAGCCAGAATGTGCGTTCGTTCAACTTCCTGCAAGGTTTTCAGCGGCCGCTGATCGGCGTAAGGCACGGCTTCGACTTCCAGCGGCGGCTCGTCAGGAACCTGAGACGCGGGGATGCTGCCCAAGTCGTTTTCCAGTTCGAGTGTTGGTCCAGTAGAGAGAATCAACGCCCGCTCGATAACGTTTTGCAGTTCGCGAATATTGCCGGGCCACGAATACGACAAGAGCTTTTCCGTCGCTGTTTCCGAGATGCCGGTTATGTTTTTCCCTAATTTCCGTGCAAAGCGAGAAACAAAAAACTTTGCGAGCTGATCGATGTCCGCACGTCGCTCTCGCAGCGGCGGAACATCAAGCGGAAACACATTCAACCTGTAATAAAGATCCGAGCGGAAAGTACCGGCCGCGATTGCCTCCTCGAGATTTCGATTCGTCGCGCAGATGATCCGTACGTCCACACGCACTGAGCGATTACTGCCAACCGGCTCAAACTCGCGTTCCTGTAAAACTCGAAGCAATTTAACCTGCGTGTCCAAAGGCAACTCACCGACTTCGTCGAGAAAGATGGTGCCGCCGTCGGCGAGTTCGAAACGGCCGATACGACGTTCAAACGCTCCAGTGAACGCGCCTTTCGCATGGCCAAATAGTTCACTCTCGACCAAACCCGCGGAGATGGCGCTACAGTTTACTTTCACCAACGGCCTGTTCTTGCGATGACTGCGATCGTGAATCGCACGGGCTATCAGTTCTTTTCCCGTTCCCGTCTCGCCGTAGATCAGCACGGTTGAATCCGCCGGCGCCACCTGATCGACTTGCCGCAGCAACGTCAACAAAGCCGGGCTGTCGCCGACGATCTCTTCGAAGTTATGTTCGCAGCGTATCTCCTCCTGCAAATACACGTTCTCTTTTTCAAGCCGTGCTTTCAATGAGGCGATCTCTTCGTATGACTTCATGTTTGCGATTGCTAACGCTACCTGGTTCGCAACTTCCCTGAGCAACTCGGCATCGGATTCTGTGTACCGGTTCTCTGTTTCACTCCACACCGCGAAAGTGCCGATGCTCTTCCCCATCGCAACGAGTGGGACCACGCAATACGATTGAATACCTTCGCCGACGAGTCGCTTTTCATTTAGGGAATCCTGTTCCCGTTTCAGATCGCCACGCCTGGCTACCTTCTGGTTCTCGAGTACCCACGCTGAGATGCTGCTCTCTCGCAGATCGTATTCTTTGCCGACTCGGAAAAAATCAGACTCAGTCAGACCTTCAAGCGAGACGAGCTTCAACGTGTACGATTCAGGTTGATGAAGCAGGAAGGCAGCGCGATCGAAAGAGACCACGCGCCGGATTGCCTCGTAAGCTGAAGCGAAGAGTGCATCGCGAGTCAGGTTAGTGATGATGGCGTTGTTGAGCTCGAGTAGAGTGTGTTGGCGTTGTTCGCTCTTGCGCAGCCGTTCTTCGCTTTGTTGCAGTGCGGCTTCGGCTTGTTTACGTTCCGTGATGTCTTCAGACAATGCCAGCATGAACCGTGGCGTGGTCGCTGGATCTCGAACCAGAGAGACGTTGTTTCTTACCCAAACGAAACTGCCGTCTTTCCGCCGGTATTGCTTCTCGATTTGAAACTGATCGCGCTTGCCGCTCAGCAGTTCGGTAACGAGCGCCCAATTCGCTTCGCGGTAATCCTCATGAGTGATTTCGATGAATGAGATGCCCTCGAATTCACTTTCCGAGTAACCCAGCATCTTTTGGTAGGTCGCGTTGGTCGCCAGTACGTGGCCGTTCAAATCCGCAACGGCGACGCCGATGGCGGAGTTATCAAACACAGATCGCCAGCGCAGCGCCTCCGTTCTCTCTCGCGATGTGTGTTCCGAGGGGGAAAAGGTGTCCGGCGTTCCGCTAGTTGGACCAACGTGCTCCATATAGCAGGTGGAATAAAATCTAACTGTGGATGGAGTTTGTTTCACCGCAGGTAGGAAGTCAAGAGGTGCTCCTGGTACCCTGATTCGTTTCTGAATTTGAGAGTGAGCGCACCTGGCAACACGCCCTGCCTCACGTTGCGGCTGCAGTGCGCTCATCCCCGAGGCTGGCCCCACCCCCGCGGCTGACCAGCCTAACCCGCCCGCTTGTTTGCATCCGCTCTCTATACCGTTTGAGCGGCTGAGTTATTCCCGCTTCGGATCATCTTTTTCGCGTCAAGATCTCATTGTGAAACGGCGGTCACTTTAACGATCTCGATCTGGATGTCGCCTGACACTTTTCCGACAGTTGGATCGGTTACCCGACTGCGTTGCGCATCGCGTTCGCTACGAGACGCGGGAAATTGTCTTCCGGTCGTGGAGCCCGCGGGCCACACCTGGTAAAGAAAATACTGATCTCCATACCGATGAAAAACGAGTTTCGCGTTGTCGGTGAGATCCAGGTTTCGGACCGGAATTGACGTGCGGATCGCTTTTGAATGACCATCTTCATCGTCTATTGTTTGAACGATGTCGTCGGCGTTCTGCCTGAGGCGGCCGACGGTGTATTTGCCGGACGGTAGTTTCCTGTCGCCGATGTTGAAATCAAACGGGATACGGGCCGTGACCCGATTGCTCGGCGACTGCGCCTGAGCAGATACGACGACTGTTGCGAGTAAGATCGCACAAAGCAAACCGGCCTTCTTCAAAATGTTAACGAGTTGTAACTTCATACGTTCTCCCTGATCTGTAATTAGCAGCGTTTCGCTTGCTGCTATACATACCGCTCGCGCGTCTGGTTTATTCCGCGGATAATCAGGAGTCTCAATCGAAGGAGGAACAGGTCTTGCTTATCGTAGACACTCACGAATCTGATTGGACAGCGAAAGGTTGGTATATTGATGAAGAGTATCGTGCTGGCAAATTTGATAATTCTCTTTGCGGTTGCAATAGCGCCCGCGCAAACTCGTAAAGACGTCTGCCACGTGTATGCGGTCGATGTGGACCTTGCGAGAAAAGGAGCGGCTGAAGGTGACGTGAAAGCGATGGCGGCTGCGCAAAAATCCTTTCCTGAGTTTTATCCTGTGATGGGAGAAGAAGAGTTAACGACTAAAACGTTTGGTCTGCCCGGAAGCAGTCACATCATCACGGCGAGTGTTTATTACACCGACGAGTCGATGGCCTCTGCGAGCGGCTCTGACTCGATGGTGGTTGCGATTGCCGTCGCTCCGGAGGTCCAAAAAGATGCCATCTCGGCAGAAAACAACGCAGTCGCGGAAGTGACTGACAATGCTCAACTGGATACCGTACGAGCGAAAAGGTTTTTAAGAGTAAACGGGAAACTGTATCTTGTCGGAGTCGAGTGTCGCTGTAAAGAAAGACCTAAGTCACCTGGCGGCGAAAAACAATAGTGGTTTTAATACGGAAGACCGGCGTTATCGTTGCACTGTGCTTCGTGGTGTTCGGTGCTGTTATCGTCTCCTGTAAAAAACAGGCGACGGTCCAGCCTCAACAAAAGCGCTACCCACACGAACACTTGCAAGTCTCAGCCCTTGAACCGATCGCTCAACTGCACACGGTTGACTACAAACTCCGTAACGGCGAAACACTCGCCAGCGTCGCGAGATCGCGATACGGCCACCAGAACTATTACCGCGTCATCAAGCTCTACAACAATCTCACCGACGAACGTCAGGTTGCGGCAGATTACACGCTACGACTGCCCGAGATGTCGGTCCTACTCGCTGAAGAGGGCCTCACCAAAGTAGCCGCTTCGGAAGTGGCCCTGATCCTCTGCTCGCGGGCCAAGTACGATAAAGTGGTGAAACAGTTGTTGGTTCTTCGCATAGAATCTACTAACAACTATCAGGTCCCCGCGGATGTCCAGCAGGAACTGCTTGAAGCAGCAGATGATCTTCAGCAAGCAACTGAAAGTCTGAAACAACCCAGGCCGGGTGTAACCGGAATTCCTAATCACACGATCGGCCAACTGGAGCAGAACATGTTTGGCATCCGCGCCCTGGCCGGCGGCGAACATTCCGACCCGAACAATTACGACATCGACCTGGTCCAGCAGCGCTTTGCCCTCGCACTCTCCAACGCAATCATCTGGGCCAGAGAAGGATTTAAATAAAGTTCGGCCACAGATGAACACGGATGACACGGATACATCTGTGTTCGTCGGTGTTCATCCGTGGCCGAAGGGTCAGCCTTGATCGGGGATCTCGGCTTGGACGAGTTGCGCCAGAAGCGTTAATGATTCCTGCCAGCCGAGATGACAGGCTTCGGCTGGAATCATGGCGGGGACGCCCTCTTGAACGATGTTCAATTCGGTGCCGACCATCACCTTTTTGAAGGTGATCGTCGTCGTCATTTCTCCGGGCATGTTCGGGTCGTCGAAGCGATCGGTGTGACGAATGAGTTCGTTTGGTACTAACTCGAGATACTCGCCGCCGAACGAGTGACTATTCTGCGTCGAGAAGTTCTTGAACGACATCTTGTAAGTGCCGCCGACTTTCGCGTCGAGATGATGAACCTCGCCCGTGAATCCGTTGGGCGGAAGCCATTTGACCATCGCGGTCGGATCGAGAAACGCCCGGTAAACTCTCTCCGGCGGCGCCATGAGCACGCGGTAGAGTTTGATCGTGTTGGAGTTGTTTGCAGTCATTATCTATAACTAACCTCCAGCAATTGCGCCAATGATGTAAAAAGGTTCAGAACCGGATGCGATCGCCTGCGGCAACGGTGCATCAGCCGGTTCGTGCGTCACGTCCTCGCCGCAGGCAAAAAATCTCAACAACGGCCGGCGCTCTCCGCCCACGTGGTTGCGAATGGTCCCACGCAACATCGGATAACGCGCCTCCACAGCGTCAAGGATCGACTGCCGCGTAACCTCGCCGTTTACTTCGAGTTCGACGTCTCCCTTGACGCCCGCAAGCGATCGTAAATGTGCCGGCAAAACAACCGTGATCATTTCAACGTCTGGACCTCCACTGAAAGCACTGGCGGAAGATCGCGAACAATCGCATTCCACGTGTCACCACCGTCAGCAGACCCGTAAACTTGTCCACCAGTCGTGCCGAAGTAAACGCCACACGAGTCAAGCGAATCAACCGCCATCGCATCGCGCAGGATGTTTACGTAACAGTTCTCCTGTGGCAGACCATTCGTGAGTGCTTCCCATTCGTTGCCGCCCGTGCGACTGCGATAAACGCGCAACTTTCCATCCGGCGGATAGTGCTCGCTGTCGCTCTTGATCGGCACAACGTAGATCGTCTCCGGCTCGTGTGCGTGAACGTCGATCACAAAACCGAAATCCGTCGGCAAGTTTCCACTGACTTCATGCCACGAATCACCAGCGTCGTCGCTACGCAACACGTCCCAGTGTTTCTGCATGAACAGCAGGTTTGAATTTGACGGATGCATCGCGACGTGGTGAACGCAGTGGCCCACCTCTGCGTTTGGATCGGGAATGTATTCCGAGTGCAGTCCTTTATTGATCGGCTTCCACGTCGTGCCGCCGTCGTCAGTGCGAAACGCACCCGCCGAGGAGATGGCAATGATTATGCGGTCGCGGTTGTTCGGATCAAGGATGATCGTGTGCAGGCACATGCCGCCCGCGCCCGGTTGCCACTGAGATCCCGTGCCGTGGCCGCGCAGACCCGGAAGTTCCTGCCACGTCTGGCCGCCGTTGGTCGAACGGAACAACGCCGCGTCTTCAATGCCGGCGTAGACGGTGTCGGGGTCGTCGAGTGACGGTTCGAGATGCCACACTCGTTTGAACTCCCACGGATGCGGAGTGCCGTCATAAAACTGATGCGTCGTGAGCGGTTTCCCAGTCTCTTCCGACGTGTCGTAAACAAACTTGTTGCTTTCACCTTTCGGCATTCCGTCGGGCGTGGTCGTCGGTTCGCCGACCGGCGTTCCGGGCTGAAACCAGGTCTTACCGCCATCGTCCGAACGTTGAATAATCTGCCCAAACCAGCCGCTGGTTTGCGATGCGAAAATGCGGTTCGGATCCACGGCCGAACCCTTCATGTGATAAATCTCCCAGCCGGCGAAGTGAGGGCCGCTGACGTCCCAATTTTCCCTTTTTCCATCCGAAGTCAAAATGAATGCGCCCTTGCGGGTGCCTACGAGTACTCGTACGTTGCTCATCTTTTCGTTCCTTCTTTATTAGGTTGTGCCACCAAGAAGCACAAGAGACAAAAAGAACGTTGCCATAGACGCGCGCCTTTTGTGCTTCTTTGTGGCAAAAATTCCGACTCCTTAACACTAAGTCGAACGACGACCGTCGAAATCGACATCGTCCCGTAGAAATTTTTGTTGTTTAGGGCGCTATCGTAGTTCACTAAATAGTGATTCGAGTTCTTTGGTTTCTTTTTCCACAGTGCGCCGGGCGTTTTCGACGGCCTCAGACGCCGCGGATGCTTCTTCAGCAACACTGCGCGCGCGTTCGGCCGCTTGTTCGTGAGCAGCACTCTCGTGTTTTAGTCGCTCCTCTGCTTCGCGCTTCCGTTTCTCTGCCTCTTTCGCTTCCGCGTTCGCCTTTTTCTGCGCCGCGTCCAAACTCTGCTCCCGCGCACGCGCAGCAACCAGCGAACGCTTTGCGGCCTGCACGGCAAGTTTCGCGGCAGCGATGCGTACCTGACGGTCCTTACGCTTCTCTTCAGCTTCACGCTTCTCGTCTACCAGACTCGTATCGCGAAGAGTTTTTTGCGTCGAGCTCGTAGCCACAACAGTTGATTTCTGTGAAGCTCGCGCCGCTGTTCCTTTCGTTGCGCCAACGTTAGAAACAAACGCCGCCAACAACTCAAATCCCGGCGGATCGACGTCCTGACTCAATCTTCCCAGCGTTGGACCATCTGACGCCGACGCGTGCGCCGATACTGCTTCGAGCGTCGTGTTGACGCGGCGAATCGTATCGGGCGATGGGTTGTGACCTGCATCACTCAACAACGATTCAGCCAACTCCGAAAGACGCAGGAGAGCTTCGCGGCGCGCGTCGAGCGATCCGCGCAGGTCGGCGACTTTGCCGGCGAGACCAGATGCCTGAGCCTTGTGAAAACGTTGACCAGCGGCGAGGAGTCTGTCGAAGGCGACGCGATGGTTCCAGTAAAGTTGATTGACGGTCCATGCTGAGACTGAAGGCTTCGTGAGTGTCTTGACGAGGTTCGCGTCGTCAGCACGTCCGCTCTGCTTCAGCCGCTTCGCGAGCTCGTTGCGCGCGTCAGTAAACTCCGTCAACGGGAGTTTGAACAGATCGTCAACCTCATCCTTGAGCTTGCCGCCGTTTTTCACGATTGCGTTAGTTTCTCACTGTTTGCCGCTCTTGGACAGATCAGCGTAGAGTCGATCGTACTCGGCCTTGACGATGTGGTAGCACTCACAGGCTTTTGCTTCAAGTCCTTCGCGATCGAGAATCTGAATGTTGCTGCGCCGGTAATCAATTAGACCATTCTTTTTGAAACCATTCGCGGCGACTGTGACACCAGCGCGGCGCACGCCGAGTGTGAGCGCCATAAGATCGTGTGTCAGCCGGAGTTCTTTTCCTACATAATCGTTCATCGTGAGCAGCCAACGCGCGAGTTGCTGCTCCAGGCTGTGCAGCTTGTTGCAAGCAACCGTGCGTCCCGTCATAACGAGCAACATTCTTGTATAGCGTGTCAGGTTCCGCGAAAGAGTGTTCCGGCCGGATATCAATTCCGCTTTGAGCCCTCGTGCGTTCAATCTCAAGGCCCGACCGGGTATGTGAACGAGTACGCGATCTGGTGTTGTCGTAGCGCCGAGTGCCACGCGCAAGCCCACCAGACCTTCGTTCCCGACCGGACCGATCTCGACCGTGCGCCCGTCTTCCATGGTAGCGAGCATTGAAAACACCGCCGTTTCAGGAAAATAGACGTGGTCTAGAGGTCCATCGGCCTCATAAATGTTTTCTCCTAAACTGAGTGAGACGCGCTCGAGTTGAGAAAACAGATCGCGATATTCGGACTTATCCAGAGCAGCGAGCAGTTGATTTTCCTCGAAAGGGGGAAATCGAGTGGCAGGATTCATGAGCTAATCCCCTTTTGTTCTGGGCGTTTCAGGGTTGCGTAAAAGTGTTTAAGAAATCAATATCTCAAAATGATGATGAAATTGTTGACTACACAGTGAGATGAAGGAGGCAAGGAATGGTAACCGTAGCACTGCTCGTTCGGCTCGAAGCAAAACCCGGTAAAGAGGGAGAGGTTGAGAATTTTCTTAAAAGCGGTCTGGCGGTGGTCCAGGAGGAACCGGCCACGACGACGTGGTACGCCATCCGCATGGGTCCATCAACGTTTGGCATCTTCGACACCTTTCCGGACGACTCTGGCCGGCAGGCGCATCTCACGGGCAGAGTCGCGGCAGCGTTGATGGCGAACGCTCCGGACCTCCTGGCCCAGCCGCCAGTGATCGAAAAGGTGGACGTGCTCGCTGCAAAGCTTACTTAACGTATTCGCGTCGGAACATTCTTCGTTTTTGAGTGTCTAACAAAATCATGAGATCCCGATGGCGTCGAAGTCTGCTCTGGCTGGTGTGTTTCAGTCTTCTCGCGGCCGCGGTTTCGGCTTGTGCTTCGAGCAATTCCGCCAGAACGCCCGGGACAGTCAAGGTTTCAAGTTCGGAAAAAGCGGCGGTTAATTCAATGCCTGTGATTCACGTGTTCGTCGCACTGGCGGACAACGTCAATCAGGGCATTGTTCCCGTCTCCGCGAGCCTGGGAAACGGCGACAACCCGGCGACTAATCTCTATTGGGGCGCGGCGTTTGGCGTCCGTACTTTCTTTTCGAGAAACAAAGAGTGGGAGTTGCTCTCAGTTACACGAAATCCGACCTCGACCATTCTCGAACGCTGCGTCTTCAAACATCGCCGCACTTCATCCTTGCTCGTTGCAGACGCTTATCGCGGCAAAGAGATATCACAAACGACTTGGGATTTTTTGGAAGCGGCCGGTGGGAAACCGGGCGAGAAGCTAAAGGTCGGCGGCCTGGAATTTCATACCGGCGGTAGCGCAGACCTAGTCGCGTACGTCGGACACAACGGCTTGATGGACTTTAAACTCGCTGCTCACCCGAAACGCCGCGACGATCGTCAACGCCGCGCGATCATTCTCGCGTGTGCGAGCAAGTCGTACTTCTCTCCCGCACTACAGGAAAGCGGCGCAACACCGTTACTTTGGACCACCAATCTAATGGCGCCCGAGGCTTACGTCTTGTCGGCGGCAATCGACGGCTGGATGAGAAAAGAGAGTGACGAACAGATCCGTTTGCGCGCGGCCGGCGCCTACCACCAATATCAGAAGTGCGGCGTGAAGGCCGCGCGCGCTTTGTTCGCCACCGGATGGTGAACGTCACTATTCGTAGCGCAGGGCGACCAACGGATCGACGCGCGTTGCTCGTCGCGCGGGAATAACACATGCGACTAAAGCGACGAGCGACAGAACAATCGGAACTAAAATAAACGTTGTCACGTCAGTCGGCGTTACGCCAAACAACAAGCTGGTCATCAGTCGCGTCAATGCATACGCAGCGACGAGTCCCAGCCCCACACCTATTGCCGTCAGCCGCATGAACTGGCCCAGGACCAGCCGCAACACGTCTCTTCCTTCCGCGCCGAGGGCCATCCTGATCCCAATCTCCGGCGTACGCTGAGTAACCGAGTAAGAGATCACGCCGTAGATTCCCGACACTGCCAATACAAGCGCCAGCACTGCAAAGAGGATCAAAATCGTCAAAGCAAAGCGGCGCGTACCAACGGAATCGCGAATCAGTTCCTCGATCGTTTGCACCTGGTAAACGGGTTGGTCCTTGTCGACTTCGCGAATCGCGGCTTGAATCGCTGCCAACGTGCTCTTCGGATCGACACTCGTCCGAACGGCGAGGTTCATGCGGCGATAACGTCCCGCCATCTGTCCCATCGAGAAATAGATTTCCGGTCTCACACCCTGGTCCAATGCGGATTGAGCCGAGTCTTTGACAACTCCCTTCACTGTGAACCACGGGCTCTTCGAGTCGAAGTTGCCGATCTTGATTCTCTTCCCGATCGGATCCTGATTGGGCCAGTAGCGGTTAACCATCGCCTGATTCACTGTCACCACCGGCGGCGCTTGCGGACCATCCTCGAGAGAAAACACCTGTCCACCAACCGCGGGAATCTGCATCGTGGTGAAATAGTCGGAACTTACAGTGCGCGTATCGATACTTTGTGTTTGCATTCCGGCATTCGCGACGCTCTCGACCGTGATCGGAAACTCTTCAGTGAAAACAAAAGGCATGTGTGAAGCGACACCGGCCGCATCAATCCCCGGCAACGTCTTTACCCGATCGATCAAACTCTGAAAGAAGATGGCATTCTGCGCACCGTCTTTCGACTTCGCCGGCGAACGATTGATACGCATCGTCATAACGTTCGCGGTACTCATTCCCGGATCGATGTTCGTCAGCTTTGCGAAACTCCGGATCATCAACCCCGCCATCACTAACAAAATCAGCGATAGCGCGACTTCCGCAACGACCAGCACGCTTTGCGCACGCCGAGCACCAACGCTCGCGGTTGTCCGTTGACTCGCTGCTTGCAAAGCCTCTCGTGTTTGTGTTCTTGACCCTTGAATCGCGGGCCAGAGACCGAAGATGAACGAAGTTACGAGTGAGACGGCTAACGTGAAGAGTAGCACCTGCACGTTCATCGCGACGTTGATCCCCGTGGGAATCGTGCCTATAGGAATCACATTGAAAAGAAAACGTGTTCCCCACGAGGCAATCAGCAGTCCAAGCCCGCCGCCCATTAAAGCTAAGACCGTGCTCTCAATAAGCAGTTGACGAATGATTCGCGCGCGGCTTGCGCCCATTGCACGGCGGATGGCGATTTCATGCGTACGGCCCATCGACCTTGCAAGGAGCAGGTTCGCGACGTTGGCGCACGCGATGAGCAGAACCAACGCAACGGCGCCGAGCAATATGAACAGGGCCTTACGCACTGGACCCAGATAATAGTCGGCGAGAGGTTGGACATAGATCGCTCGGCCGGCGTATTCCTGGTTCGTACTACCAAAATCCTGCTCGTTTTGACGCGCGAGATTCGCGAGTGTCGCGTTCAGTTGCTCTACAGTGCTGCCGGAACTCATGCGACCAATAATCGGGTAGACTCGGCCGCCTCGCGCGGACTCGTGCAAGTTAAACGGAAATGGAAACCACGCTTGTGCTTCGTCAAATCTGAATTGGGGAGGCATAACGCCGACAATCGTGAAGGGCTCGTCGTCGAGTGAGACTTTCTGGCCCAACACTGCTCTGTCGCCGCCAAACCGCCGCTGCCACAAACCGTGGCTAATCACCAGCACTCGCTCTCCGTTTGGACCTTGTTCGTTTGGTGCGATCGTGCGTCCGAGCAGCGGTTCAACGCCGAGTACGTTGAAGAAATCCGTTGAGACCTTTGCCGCGAAGACTCGCTCGGGCTCCTCACTGCCAGTAAGATTGCGACTCACGGGTTCAAACGCTGCGACGCGTTCAAAGACGCCGCTGTTCGCAACGTCGAAAAACTCCGGACCTGAAGATCGAAACGCGTCCTGCACGCCGATCTTCGGGAAACTCTGCCGGACGATAAACAACCGCGAGGGATCTTTGTAAGGAAACGGATTGAGCACTACAGCATTGACGATGCTGAAAAGGGCCGTGCTGGCGCCGATAGCCAGCGCGAGCGTCAACACCGCTACGATCGTGAACGAGGGGCGCTTGCGCAGCATCCGGAAACAGTAGATTAAGTCGCGCATATCGGGAGGTACCTCGACGTGGTTTCAGACGGTCTTAGTAATCTCAAAGCCTGTGCCAAGCATTGAACAAACGTTTCGCCCACGAATCGAGAGAAATGTTTATGTTGCCGGCGTTGCCGGAGTTTCACTTGCGGGACTTTGAATCCCACTTTCGAACATGTTAGCTCCCGGATTTGAAAGGAAAGCAAGAATGCAAAGAACGCTCGTACTGCTGCTGCTCACCTGTTGTTTGATCCAACCAGCCGCGGCTCAAACAAACAATCAACCTTCACAACTCAATCAGCCAACCGTCGACTGGATTAAGAAGAATGCCGTTCGTCTCGAGACTCCTGAAGCAGGTCACGGTTTTGCCGACATGCAGCCGCTGAAAAAGATCGTCGGCAACGCCAGAATCGTGTCGCTTGGCGAAGCCACTCACGGTACGCGCGAGTTCTTTCAACTCAAACACCGGATGCTGGAGTTCCTCGCCTCCGAGATGGGTTTCACGATCTTTTCGATCGAAGCAAACATGCCGGAAGCGTATCGGCTGAACGATTACGTTCTTAACGGAAACGGCGATCCGGCGAAGCTGCTTAAAGGAATGTATTTCTGGACGTGGGACACGCAGGAAGTGCTGGAGATGATCCGGTGGATGCGTGAGTTCAATAAGTTAGGCAAGGGCCGCGTTCAGTTCACCGGGTTTGATATGCAAACGCCCGACGTCGCGATCGGAATCGTGAATGATTTTGTTGCCAAACACGATTCGGCGTTTATGGAAACTCTGCGCAAAGCCTCCGCGGAAGCAAAAGCGGCACGAGCACCCGAAGGACCACCATTTGGCTTAGCGACAGCTACTTTCCCGATCGAAGTCGCAGCAGGTAAGCGCATACGCTTCAGCGGCTACATCAAGACTCAAGGTATCACGCGCAAATGGGCCGGACTCTGGTGGCGCGTCGACGGCAAATCCGGAGTGCTCGCGTTTGACAACATGGAAGATCGCGGCCCGAGGGGAACCACGGATTGGAAGCGCTACGAGATCGATCTTCAGGTGCCTAAAGAGGCGACCAACATCAACTTTGGCGCGCTCAATTCCGGCGACGGCAGTGCCTGGTTTGATGAGTTGAGCGTAACAGTTGATAACTCACCTTACCTGGACAAGACGAAATTCGATTTTGAGTTTGAATCGCCCAGGCCAGTGGGTTTTTATACCGCCGGTGCCAACCATCAAGTGAAACTCGACAAACGCTTCGCTCACTCCGGCATCCAAAGTCTGCTAATGAGATATGCGCCGCCGCCACCAAACCCTGGTGGTGGCGGTGTGGCGACCGCCTCGTTTCCGGCAGGCGCCGCGGCCGGAAAACGCGTTCGCTTAAGCGGCTACATCAAGACCAGCGAAGTAACTCAAGGATTCGCCGGTTTGTGGTTACGAATCGATGGTCCATCTGGTGTGCTGGCGTTTGACAATATGCAGGACAGAGGAATTACGGGGACCACTGACTGGCAACGTTATGAAATCGAATTGCCTGTTGCTGCTGAAGCCACGAGCGTTGTCTTTGGCGCGCTCTTTCCCGCGAATGGCACAGGCTGGTTTGATTCGCTGAAGGTCGAAGTCGATGGTGCTCCTTATCCGGGCAGCGAAAACGTTGCCCTCGACTTTGAAGCTGCAACGCCGGTGGGCTTCAACACCCCAAAAGCAGGCAATGATTACCAGGTGCAGATCGATAGCGACGTATTCAATACCGGCAAGCAGAGCCTGCGCATGAAGTACGTTGGACCAGCCACTGTAGAAAGAGTTTATCCCAAGGTAGCGATCGCGAGTTGGCAAGCCGTCGTGCTGCACCTTCAGCAATCGCGGAGCTTATATGCGAAACGAGGAGTTGCGGATCGCGATCTGGAATGGGTCATTCAAAACGCTCGCGTCGTGGTCCAATCCATCCAATCGCGAACCACCGAAATCTCGCGCGACCAGAGCATGGCCGAGAACGTCAAATGGATCCTGGACCAGAATCCCGGCGCGAAGATCGTGCTCTGGGCACATAACGGTCACGTGGCAACCTCGGGGTTTGGCGGACCGATGGGCGCTTCGCTACGTGAGATGTTTAAGGACCAGATGGTGGTTTTTGGTTTTGCTTTCAACCAAGGATCGTTTCAGGCAGTTGAGCGGGACAAAGGACTGCACGATTTCACTGTTTCGCCGGCGCCGGCTGGCAGTCTTGATGCAATGCTCGCGGCAACGGGAATTCCCTTGTTCGCGATCGATCTCCGAAAGATTCCCAAGACGAGCGCGGTTGAGACCTGGTTTAGTCAACCTCACAGGTCTCGCAACATCGGCGCTCTTTTCGGTGACGATATGGATAAACAGTTTTTAGTTGACATTACTGCGCCCCGGAGTTTTGATGCGCTGCTATTCGTAGAAAGGACCACTGCGGCTCGCAAAAATGCACCAAACTGAGCACAACTCGAATCTTTCGCCGGCTGTTCCTTCGCTTGCGCGATCCATCGCGACAGGAGGGATCGGTTTTAGTGTGGTTAGTTTCATCGTATTCGCCACGGTCGCGTTCGCCGAGAGATGGATGTACCAAAATCTCGGATTGCTCGGCTCGTATCTCGCATGGATTGCGCTGTTCATATTGTTGAGCGGCGCGATGTTTGGCTCACTCGTGGTCGTTCGTTGGCGCTTGCCGAAGTTCTATCTTTTGTTTGCTCTCGCGTTCTTTGCCTACTCCGCAGCCTGGATGGTTGCGTATTTCATCCTGCGCGGCACGGTGGGTGAGTTCGTCGGTTCGCTTGTGGGATCGATTCTGATGGCCATCGTGTTTACCGCGGGATTCGGCGCGCTGAAGTCGACGGTAAAACTTTCTGCTGTTCTCTTCGTAACAAACTGTCTCGGGTACTTTTTAGGAGCGGCGCTGTTCTATTCCCTTTCCGAACCGGCAGGCATGTTGCTTTTCGGAGTCGTCTACGGTTTGTTGTTCGGGGCCGGAATCGGAGCGGCGCTGCACCTCGTACAACAACGCAGCTAGCCGAAACAGCAATGCGCTCGGGAGAGTTCTTAACACGCAGCACCATCTGGATTGCAATCCTGTCTTACACAATCGGATCGGTCGTGTTCGTGCTGTCGCGCGGACGCTACAAATTCGATCGATGGGCTCGACTCGCGTGGACCATCGGCTGCGCGGCTCTCATCGCACATTTCGTTTGTGCGTTCAACTTTTATCACGCGTGGAGTCATGAATCCGCCTACGTCGATACCGCTCGGCAGACCGCGGATGTGTTCAAGATCAACTGGGGCGGTGGTCTGTTCATCAACTACGCGCTTTTGCTCGTTTGGATTGGCGACGTGACGTGGTGGTGGTTTGCAGGCGTGAGGTCTTATCGGCGTCGTCCGTGGTTACTGATGCTGATCTGGCACGGTTTTTTGATCTTCATCATCTGCAATGCGACTGTAGTTTTTAAAGACGGGCTGACGCGCTGGGTCGGAGTGTTCGTTTGTTTGAGCTTGATTCTGAGCTGGGTATCGATAAGGAATGAATTCGTTAAGCGCTGAGATACGAAGGGGTCCAGTTGCGCCTTTTGCACTGCCGTTTTACTACGGCTGGGTGCACGTGTTCGTCGCGGCGCTGGCCATGGCCGGAACTCTTCCCGGGCGAACACAGGGACTCGGACTAATAACCGAACCGCTCCTCAGAGATCTGCAACTGGAGCGCGTCCCCTTCGCACGGATAAATCTTTGGGCCACCTTGATCGGCGCGTTGTTCTCGATTGGCGTTGGGCGGCTGATCGATCGTTTCGGCAGCAGGATAGTGCTGACCGTCGTCACTATCGCGTTGGCCGCTGTGGTCTTCGGAATGAGTGCGACGCAGAGCATCGCGGCGATGGCGGTATTAATTACACTCACGCGTGGCTTCGGGCAGAGCGCGCTGTCGGTCGTCAGTATTACGATGGTCGGGCAGTGGTTTGTACGACGGCTCAATCTCGCGATGGCGGTTTATACGATCGCGTTGAGCATCGGATTCATGTTGGCGTTTCCGTTGATTGGCGCGATCGTGTTGGCGAATGGCTGGCGCACGGCGTGGTGGATTGTCGGAATCGGGTTGCTGGTAGGGCTGGCGCCGCTGGCGGTGTTGCTCGTACGTCGATCGCCTGAAGCTTGTTCGATCGAGCCGGATGGCGAGGCAGCGGATCCTGGTAACGAAGCACCGGTTGACTACACGCTGGTTCAGGCTTTAGCAACGCCGAGCTTTTGGGTCTTTGGAATATCGAGTGCCGTTTATGGACTGATCGCTTCCGGCATTGCGCTCTTCAACGAATCGATTCTCGCTGAACGGCGGTTCGATGCTTCCACTTATCATCGCAGCCTGGTGATCGTCGCGTTGACTTCGCTGGTGGGAAACTTCCTCGGTGGCTGGATCGCGTCGAAGTGGAAGATGAATCGTTTGCTCGCGCTGGCGATGGTCCTGCTGGCAGTGTCGCTCGTGTCACTGCCGCACGTGTCGACGCAAACACACGTCGCGATGTATGCCGCGGTTATGGGACTGGCGGGTGGATTCGTGATCGTGATCTTTTTTAGTTTTTGGAGCGCGGCGTATGGGCGAAAACATCTGGGCAAGATTCAGGGCGCCGCGCAGGCGCTGACGGTTGTGGCGTCGGCTCTTGGTCCGCTGGTGCTCGCCGAAACCATCAGCCGCACTGGTTCGTACGCGGCGATATTTTATTTGTTGACCGTGGTGGTGGTCGTGCTGGCGTTGTTGGCATGGTTCGTGAAACTACCACGCGTGTTGTCAGGAGCGCCGCTTGAAACCAATTTGCCTGGTTGACGACTTTGGTTTCTCCATTAGCTTCTTCAACTCATCGAACACGACTTTGAAGTACTTGTCGTGCGTTGAGAGCTTTCTGATGACGGCCACGAACTTACGATTGAGTTCTTCGTTCGTTTCGAGCATCTGCCTCAGTCGCACGAAAGCACGCATGATCGCGATGTTGACTTCGATAGCCTGATCGCTGTTCAGGACACTCGAAAGCATCGCCACACCCTGCTCGGTGAATGCGTAAGGTAGATGGCGTCGCCCGCCGTATCTCGAACTTGAGGTTGCAATTTGCAACCTCAAGTTTGGGTCAAAAGCCTTATTTTTCGCTTTTTTTGAACTTGAGATCGCAATTTGCGATCTCAAGTTTGGGTTGGACGCTGCAATGTCCGGTTGTTCTGAACTTGAGATCACAAATTGTGATCTCAAGCTTTCGACCTCTTCTTTCGATAGCCGGAACATAAAGTCTTCAGGAAAGCGCTTTCGATTACGAGTCACTTGTTCGTTCAAACGGCTCGTGCTGACGCCGTACAGCTCCGCGAGATCGAAGTCGAGCATGACCTTCTGACCGCGAATCAGGTAGATTCGGCGCTCGATGAGTTGAACGGATGCAGATAGACTAGTCTTTGTGAGGTTTTTCTTGTGAGGCATAGCGCGCTCAGAATAGCAGAGTTCGAGCGTCGCCCAAAAAGTCGAAGGACCAACGTCGAGGAGTCAGGTGAATGAAGCTAAAGATTGTTCAGGCAGGTGATCCCGTGTTGAGAACGCAAAGCCGCCCGCTGACAAAGGAGGAGATCGCTAGCCCGTCGATACAACAGTTAATCGAGTTGATGCGGGATGCGATGCGTGAAGCTCCGGGCGTCGGACTCGCTGCGCCTCAGATCGGTGTCCCTATTCAACTCGCAGTGATTGAAGATCGCGCGCAGTACATCGACGGCCTATCCGAGGAAGAACTCGCGGAACGACAAAGAGCGGCGATTCCGTTTCACGTGATCATCAACCCAAAGCTCTCATTCACAGACGATGCCTCGGTGGAGTTCTTCGAAGGTTGTCTAAGCGTCGAGGGCTTCAGCGCGATTGTGGATCGCGCACTAAATGTACGCATGGAGTGTCTGAACGAGCGTGGCGAGGAAGTAACAATCGACGCGCACGGCTGGTACGCGCGTATTCTTCAGCACGAGATCGACCATCTGAACGGCACGCTGTACATCGATCGCATGAAAACGCGCACGCTGACGACCGCGGAAAACATGTTTCGATTCTGGGCCCATAAGAACATCGAAGAAGTGCTGGCTGAACTCGGCCCCGAGCAAAACCCCTGAGCCGAGTTCAACCAACAATCTACAGCTACGGCGCGATGCGGATCGTACCGGTATTGGTTATCAATCCGTGCGCGCGAATGAACACCTCATAGGTGCCGGGCTCCAGATTGTTCGGCAGTCTGAATACCACTTGAGTCAAGTCACTATTCGGAAGCGAACGCACATCCTCGACAGGCACTTCGAAGATATTGAATATCGAAGTGGTGCTGGTTAAGCGAACGAACACGAACGAAGGCGGCTCACCCGGATTCAATTGCAGACCCCGAGCGTACAGGGCCACCCGCGTATTTCGATCCGTCCCCGTGTAGTACTCCGGAATAGTTAACTTGAATGGATCTCTGAGCGCCAGAAGCGCATCCATAGCCGCGGCTTGATTTGCACTCGGACCAGCCTGTTCGAGCACCAACTCAAGCGCATCGTCGTTGATAATCACTCCGGCCTGGAACGAATTAAAGGTAAGCGTCGCACCGGAAATATTCGAAAGCAGCAAGCGGATACCTTCATCTCCTTCCGCACTGGCGTCGCCGCAAATCTTCACTGGCACCGCAAAGCCCGTGGAGCCGGGCTCGAATGACAAGGTGCCGCTAGTGGTCTCATAATCCGCGCCCTGGTTGGTGCACTTGTCGCCAAACGCACCGAAATTCGCGGTCGTGAAGTCAGCACTTACCGATCGGCCCGTAGCCGCCGACAGACCCACGATAAAAAATAGTTGAGTCGTAGTGCCGGCATTCCCCTCGACCACAGATTGACTGAACACCGTCAGCGTCGGAACGGTGATGCGGTCCTGAATGGTAATCGTCAGGACATTCGGCGCTCCCAACGCTTCAAGGTTCGAACCAACCTGCAACGCCACCGTGAAGATTTCATCCGGTTCGGTTGGTACGTCATTGGCAATCGGGATCTGAATAGTCTTAGTGGTCTCACCCGCGCCGAAACTCAACGTGCCCGAGGTAGACGTGTAGTCCTGACCAGCGATTGCGGATCCATTGGCAGTCGCATACTGAACCGTCAAACTACCGGTCGAGCCGCCGGTCCGCCGAACAAGGATGGAGGCGCTTCCAACGTCTTCGATTACCGCCATTGAACTCACGTTGAAGTGCACACTGCCGGCTGCTCCGGTAGCGTTACTCGCCGAAAACTCCGACGTGTTTCCATTCGGATCAGTCGCGGTTGCAGTGATGACGCGGCCACTCGCCAACGCGATGGGAGCCGTCACATTGATATTCGCGTTGCCGTTGCCGTCCGTACTTACCGACGCGGTGTGGAAGAACTGCGCTCCTTCTCCGTTTCCTGACGGATCCACGGCCGAATTCGAATAGAAATCAACGTTGAAGGTTGTGTTTGGGATGGACTTCAAACTTCCCTGAATCGTCGTACTGCTGCTGGTCGACATGGTCGTGGTTATCACCGGGAAATTCTGCAACTGGTTTGGCCCGGTGTCGCCATCGTTGGAGTCATTGGCCGTAACACCATTCGTACCGAGATCTATTCCCAGACCATTGTTTGAAAAGATCGAGTTGCCGCGAATGGCGTTGCCGTTGCCGGTGGAGACCGTGATTCCCGGACCACCATTGAAAGCGATCCTGTTGCCTGCCCCGGCTTGTGTGCCGCCGATCGTGTTATTCGAGGCCGCTCCAACCAAAAGTCCCTGCTGCGTATTTGGCAGCGGTCCCGTTCCAGCGGCGTTCAAGCCGATGAAGTTGCCCTGGATAACATTTCCGACCACATTTGAAGAAAAGCCTCCGAACGAGATGCCGTGCAAATTGCCGGAAATGATGTTTCGCGCGGCGCCAGTGGTCCCGCCGATTATGTTGTTACTGGTGGAAATGTTGATTCCCACGCCTGAGCCGCTGAGGGCTTTAGTGCCGGTCACGTCAGTGCCGATGTAGTTACCCTGCACCGTGGCCGGTGGGCCGGAACCAAAGAATCCAAGCGAGATGTTCCCGTTGAAGCCGTTGGCGGAAATGATATTTCGCGCTTCGGGCACAGTGCCGCCGATCAATGTATCGCCCGCCACAACACCGCCGTTGGAGTTACCCAAAGCCAGGGTGCCGGTGATGTCTGTGCCGATGAAATTGCCCTGTAACTTACTACCAGCGCCACGGATGTTAACGCCGTCTCCATTGTTACCGGAGATGATGTTCCTCGATCCCGCGGTAACTCCGCCCACCAGCGAGTTCTGGCCCTGTGTCGTGATACCTGATGAGTTCGGGACCTTCTTTGTGCCGGTGATATCTGTACCAACTAAATTACCTTGAATCGTCGTACGGAGACCGGTGCTCACAATTCCTGATTGATTACCGGAAATCAAGTTACCGGCGCCGGCTGCCGTGCCGCCGATAATATTGTCGGTTGACGTGTCATTCTGGATTGACACACCGGATTGTGACCCGCCGGTGGACGTCAGGAGAGCTGCCGTTCCCGCGGCATTCGTGCCAATGAAATTACCCTGGACGGTGTTGAAGTCGCCGTCGATCAAGATGCCGATGAATGCATTTCCGGCGATGACGTTCCGAGCGGCGGCAGTGGTGCCGCCGATGAGGTTGTTAGACGATGTGATAAGACTGATGCCGTTGTTGTTTCGCCGTGAAGTAGTTCCGTCTGGCGCAACGCCGATGTAATTTCCCTGGATCACGTTGTTGTCGCAGTTATTCAACGAGATGGCTGCGCCGCTGGTGAAGTTACCGATTGCTAAACCCTTCACCGTGCTGCCGCCGGCGTTGATAATCAGACCATTGCCATTCTGAATCTGCGTGCCGTCGATTTCGATGAGCGGGCTACCCGCGTATCCCGGTTGAGTAGTTCCGTCAATGACCACACGGTCGGTGATCGCCGGCAGTCCAACTACGAGACTAATCACCTTCACTCCCACTCCCGGAATGTTGAAGGTAATCGTGTCCGTGCCCGGTGTGGCATTCGCGTTGGTGATGGCGTCGCGTAACGATCCAGTGCCGTGATTGTTGGTATTCGTTACCACGAAGCTCTGGCGCGTGGCGGTGAAGTTCGCGGTTTGCGCAGCACTGAGGCTGTTGAAGGTCGAGCTGGCTGGACCAAAATTGAAACCAAGGATTGATGGAGTTATGGTGTAGTTGCCGCCGCCCGCGAGTTCGAATGAATAGTTGCCGTTGCTGTCAGTGGTTCTTAGTCCCGGCTGACTGCCGCTGAGTTTCACGGTAACACCGCTTAGGCCAACGCCATTCTCAGTCACTTTACCGCTAATCGTATGGAACGCCGAAGCAGTCGCTGTAGCCGTAAAGTTCGCAACCTTATCGCTCTTTAGATTGTTGAAAGTCTGGCTCGGAGGCGTCATCGTGAAATGCGGTTTGCTCGCACTCACTATGAAATTTCCACCGTCACGCAGACGTGAGAACTGGTAAGAACCGTCACTTTCCGTCGCGACCGCCAACAGCGACGTGCCATCGTTCAAAACGATCTCAGCACCTGCCACTGGCTGACCGCCGCCATCTACTACAATGCCGCTGATGATGAACGAAGATATCAGCTTGGCGATAAACGCATCCTGGAAACCACGCAGGAAAGGTTGAACTGAATTCGGACTGACTGGAAACGCCGCGGCCTGGGTCAGTCCACTGACGTAAGCACTTCCGACACCGTCAACCGCTATGCCAAAACCCTGAGTGCCGCTGCCAAAGAAGTTGTTCGGATCGAGAGGACCACCGAGCAGCGTCGAGTAGACCAGCGCGTTACCGGCGGGATTGATCTTGGTGACAAACGCATCGCTACCACCGGAGGTTGTTGTTCCAAGATGCAACGTCGAGGGTCGCGACGGGTCGATGGCTAGCGCAATTACGACCTGTGAGTTGAGCCCCTTGTTCATCGGAATCCACGTTTGCCCGTTGTCAGTGCTTTTTAACAGGCCCTCCGAGGGATTAAACGATGTCGACAACAGATACAGTGTTGTTGGACTTACCGGGTCGAAAACTATCTTGCCACGGCGGTTAGGAACCGGTGTCCAGCTAGTACCGCCGTTGACGCTTTTGAACAAGCCCTGATCGCCGTCGGCGTAGACCACTCCCGCGGTGTGTGGACTGACAGAGACGGAGCGAACGAATGGTCCTGTTTGAGCCACATTTGCGCCTGCCCACGTAACTCCGGAGTTGGTGCTCTTGAAAACACCGCCGAAACTCGTTTGGTCGGCTACATAGAGCGTCGTATGGTTCAGCGGATCGATTACCAACTGGCTGGCAATCAAAAACGGCGCATTTCCGATTGCCGTCCAACCGTCTGCTCCATCGATGGTCTTGTAGATCCGGTTACCACTGTTACCGTTGAAACCTGCGTACAACGTATTTGGCGCAGTCGGATCGATAGCCAGACTAACAATGTCCGTGAAGTCCATTCCGTTAACACGGCGGTTCCAACTGTCCCCGCCATCAACACTCTTGTAAACACCGCGGTTATTGAAGCCAGCGGTCCCCACGTACAAGTTTGAAGGTGTAACTGGATCTATGACGAGTGCAACTACAATGCGATCGTCCAGACCGTTATTGATCGCCGACCACGTTCTACCGCCATTCGTGCTTCTGAAAACGCCGTTCTGCGTTGCGACATAAATTATTGAGGGCTTCAACGGATTAATCGCGATACAGCACATCGAAGAAGAGAAGCTCGGCGGTGAAAAACCGTAATTGTCGTTGCTCCAGTTTGCGGCGCTATCGATGCTTTTATATATCGGGCTTCTGGTGCGCAGTGCCCCTTGAGTGAGCGGAAATTCAAAGGAGTTCGTAAATCCGGTTACATAAACATTGAGCGCTGAGTCGACTGCTATGCCGCGAGCAGTGTCGTCTGACGATCCACCAAGAAACGTGGAATAGACCAGTGCCGATCCGTTGCTATTGAGCTTCGTGACAAAACCATCGTTGCTGAAGCCGTTCATTGTTTGAATCGGATTTTGCGTGGGGAAATTAGACGAACCCGTTGTGCCGGCGACGTAAGCGGCTCCCGTCGCATCCGCGGCAATCCCTAAACCCGAATCGAAACCGTTGGAACCACCAAGATAAGTCGAATAAACGAAAGCTCCGGAGGGAGTGAGTTTAGTAACGAAAGCGTCGTTGGTGAACTGACTCGAGAGGTTTGGCTGAAACGCATTCGCAGTTGAAAAATCACTGGAATTGGTCGTTCCCGTGACGTAAGCGTTGCCGGACGCATCGGTGGCCACGCTATTCGCAGTGTCACACGCACCGCCACCGAGGTACGTCGAATAAACATACGACGGCACAGCCGGATTTATCTTCGTCACGAATCCGTCGAAACAGCTATTGACAAACGTCGATTTAACAGCGTTCGCAAGCGGAAAGTCCGATGAACTTGTCTGGCCTACGACGTAAATGTTTCCGCTTCCATCAACCGCGACGTCGTTGCCGTCTTCACTCTGACTTCCTCCTACAAGAGTCGAAAACAACAGGCCCGAACCCGTCGCATTCAACTTGGTAACGTAAGCGTCGGCGGAGCCCGTCGTATTCGTTCCGGCGTACAGAATCGACGCATTGGAAGGATGCCGGACCAGAGCATTCACTGATCCGCTCCATAGATTATTATTGGCGTTTGTCCAGTTAGTTCCTCCGTTTACGGTTTTGATAACCCCGCCGTTCTGACTTGCCGCGTAAACAGCGGTAGAGGTTGCGACCATCGCACTGATGGAGAAATTATTCGGCACTCCGTTTGTCAGCGGACTCCACGAAGTACCTCCATTGATACTTTTATTAATGCCTGAAAAACTGTGACCCGTATAAATCGTCGATGTATTCGAGGGATCGATGACGATGGCAGTGATGTTTAGCGGACTGCTTCCACCCATCCCCGTGTTCATCGGGGTCCAGACACCGCCGCCGTTAATCGACTTGAACAAACCGTTGCCGCTCGAGCCGGCGTAGATGGTCTGTGGTGTCGTGGGATTGATGGCCAGGGCTTGAATACTAGGAGTACCGGGTACGCCAAAGTTGTTTTGGGCCACCCAGGTGCTTCCGCTATCAGTACTCTTTAATACGCCGCTATTATGACCAATATAAATTGTTGCAGGTGTTGCAGGATCGAACACGATCGTAGACGTACTCGACAAAAACGTTGGCGACGTATTGACCGAACTCCAGGTGTTACCGCCGTCAGGTGACTTAAAGAGACCGTTAAAAGTCCCTATGAAGACAAGGGAAGCATTGGTGGGACTTACCGCCAGCGCAGTGACAAACGAGAAAGTTGGCAAACCGGTGCTCAGCGTTTTCGTGAAGGTTGCTCCGCCATCGATGCTGCGGTAGAAGCCGTCGGTTGTGCCCACATAGATGGTGTTCGGATTGTTCGGAGCGATCGCTATTTCTCTCGCGTCCCCAAGTAACCCGGAGTTTTGATTGTTCCAATTTGCCGCCGCGTCGGTGGTCTTGAAAAAGGTGCTGGTTGTTTTTAAGCCGTTAACGGTTGGGAAGTTGCTCGCGGATGTTCGTCCAGTGACGTGAGCATTTCCGGATGAATCCACGGCGATACCATTGGCATTTATGAAGCCGTTGCCACTGAGATAGGTCGAATAGATTAACGCAGTACCAGTCGCATTGAGCTTCGAGACGAATGCACTGGTGTTGAAGCTGGTAGACGACGTCGTTTTGAAAGCTCCTGCCGTGGTTGGGAAATTCGTGCCGTCGGTTGTACCGGTAACGTAAGCGTTGCCGACAGTGTCGATCGCGATCCCGAGAGCAGAGTCGTTGCTGCCGGAGCCGAGCAGAGTTGAATACGAGAGTACGGGATCGATTACGAGTGACTTGTTGGAATCGAAGTTTTCGAGTTTGAACCTGATCTCATTTCCGGTTATGGAATAGCCGCCTTTTACTTCACGGCGGTCACCGTCTTTGTCGAGCTGAAAGATCACGGGTTTGTTTAAAGAGACTTCCCCGTCCTTCAGAGTGAGCAGCAGTCTACCGCTCTTATCGAGACGAACTTTGTCGGCGCCCTGGACAGTGAACCTGATCAATTTTGGATTCGCGCGCGCGGCGACGATGAGGTCGTATTCGAGCTCTTGCTGGTTGCCGTAATAGACAACGTCGATGCCGGGATAGACGTCTTTGAAATAAGCTTTTCGATAGGTTGGAATATTGCGATGCCAGTTTTCGGGATCGTTACCGGAGAAGTAATTGACCTTACCGGGTAGTTCGTCCTGGCCTTCGACCTTTGGATTGACGCTCGTGCCGAGTAGCTTCAATCGCAACACAGTGCCTTCGCGGACGTTTGCATCCGCGTCGGGTTTAGCGGTCACCGGCTCTTTGCTCGGTGCCGCTTCTTTTGCAGTCGCTGGTCCCTTCGCGGGTGCTTGCTCTTTCGCCTTCTCAGCTTGCGGCGTGCGCGGCTTTGGCAATCTGAGCACTGCTTCGTTCGCGGTCAAAAACAGATCGTAGCCCGGTCCGTGCGACAGAAACTTCACAGACTGGTCTATCTGGCCTTTATTCAACTCGAAGCTGAGCGGTAGCTTGCCGAAGTTTTCCGCGATCCTGGTCCTTGTTTGCGGATCGGGCGCGACAGGAGCACGCTCCTGCGCTGACGCGGCTTGTGCAGGTGGGTTTTCGCCGTTCTGTGCCGTAACAAAAACCACGCCTGCAAAAGCTGTCAGCAGGCAAACAATTGCGATTACACACAGAGTCCGATGGGTGCGGGAGAAGGCGGGGGTATTTGAAATCATTTGTTACGAACTTTCTAAAATTTGCCGGCGCGTGACCTGGGATTGCCGACCGAGAGACTGAGTCTGACTGCGCGCCATTTTGGTACCAAGCGGTCCAGAAGTCAATCGGTATGATCTAGAAAGTTTCAATACCCGTGCGTTCGGTTTCTGGTGCGCTGAAACGCTAAGATCCGCCTCGGTCTATGTCATATTTTGTTCGACAAACGGAGCGTTTTGAATGCACCAGGTTCAGGTCCAGGACCGGAATTGTGTTAGCGTAACTGACGAAAGCAAGGCTTGGGCCTGACGCGCGCTGATGAGAACTGTAAACGTCACAAGATATGTAACCCCGCTTCGCGAAGGTGGCTCGCTTCCCGCGATCATCGTGGCTGATGATGATGGGATGTACGTACTCAAGTTCAGTGGCGCAGGCCAGGGTACCAAAGCGCTCATCGCTGAACTAGTTGCCGGTGAGATCGCCAGGGCCGTGGGACTGCTCGTGCCCGAACTGGTTTTTGTAAACCTCGATCCCGAGATCGCCAGAACCGAACCCGATCCGGAAATACAAGACCTCATCCGCGCGAGCGGTGGTCTTAACCTCGGACTCGATTATCTTCCCGGCTCAGTGATGTTCGATCCCGTCGCGGATCAACCGGAGACGGACCTCGCTTCGCGTATCGTTTGGCTCGACGCTTACGTGACCAACGTCGATCGCACGCCGCGAAATGCAAACATGCTTATGTGGCATCGCAAACTCTGGTTGATCGATCACGGCGCCGCACTGTACTTTCATCACTCCTGGACGAACATGGACCAGCGCGTCAAGGATCCGTTCGCCTTAATTAAAGAACACATCCTGCTTCCGTTCGCGACGTCGATCGAAACAGCCGACCAGACGATGACCACCGCGATTACTGAAGACGTAATAAAGGAAGTTGTCGAGCTTGTGCCGGACGAGTGGCTGAAGGACCATGCGCCGTTTAATTCGATCGCGGAAAACAAACAGGCTTACGTCGATTACTTGACGAGACGTCTCGACGCGCCGCGCGGCTTTGTTGAGGAGGCGATTCGTGCCCGATAAGTTCAGGTATGACTATGCGGTGATCCGAGTCGTACCCAAGGTCGACCGCGAGGAGTTTATCAATGCCGGCGTGATTGTCTCGTGTCCCGATCTTTCGTTCCTCGAAGCACGAATCAAGCTCAACGAATCTCGACTTCTCGCGCTCGATCCCACAGTTGACTTGGATCTCGTTAGAAGACATCTGGCAACGATCCCGAAGATCTGCCGTGGTGGCGATGAGGCTGGGTCGATCGGCAAGTTACCGCAGCGTAAACGTTTTCACTGGCTCGTTGCTCCGCGCAGCACAGTTATTCAAACCTCTCCTGTCCATACCGGCCGCTGCGGCGATCCCGCCGCCGCGCTCGAACATCTGGTTGCGACGATGGTAGATGCTACCTAAATGTAGCCACGTACCAAGCGCATACACTCCAACTCCCGATGTGAACGAGTTCCAAGACTCTTTCCCAGCGAGCGACGCTCGATCACCTATGTTTTCCATCCGGCCCAAATGGCCCTGTTCTTGCCTCCGAACGCGTAAAACACAAGGGGGGAAAAATGCATGGATGCCTTCAATTTACTCAAAGAGGATCACAGGAAAGTCGAAGAGCTTTTTGAACAGTTAGAGTCCAGCCGCGGCGCGGCGAAACTGCGCGTGTTTGAACAGATCAAGATGGAACTCGATCTGCACACGCACATCGAGGAGAAGATTTTTTACCCGGCGCTCGAAAAGCCGCGCCAGACCCACGACCTGACTCTCGAAGCTTACGAAGAGCACGACGTCGTGAAGAAGCTGCTCAAAGAAATGAGCAAGGCCAAAAGCGCAACTGAGGAGTGGGAAGCGCAGGGGAAGGTGTTGCAAGAGAACGTCGAGCACCACGTAGAGGAAGAGGAAAACGAACTGTTCCCCAAGGCCCAGTCGGCGCTGAGTGAGGAAGAGATCGAGGAACTCGGTGAAGAGATGGCAGCCGAGAAGAACCGTAAACAAAAAGGTGCGGCCGCCAGCAAGAATGGCGCGTCTAAGTCAGCTTCAAAGACGAAGTCCGCGTCGACAGCCCAAAAGCGTGCTGTCTCGAAAGCGGGAAAGACGAGCGGAAGCAAGAAAGCCGCGTCCGGGTCGCGATCCAAAAAGTCAGCCGCAAAGAAACGGTAGATTAACTGCCTGATTTCTCCGTGCATCCTCGGTGTTCTCTGCGCCTCTGTGGTTAATAATTCTTAGCAAAACCAACCACTGAGACACAGAGGAACACAGAGGTTGCACAGAGGCAAAGCAATGACCAGGGAGGGTGCGATGGAAGCAACGAGAGTTACCGTTGACGAAGTGAAAGAGCGAATGGATCGCGGTGAGGAGTTTACCTTTGTCGATACCCGCAACCCGAAGGCGTGGGCTGAAGCGGAGACGATATTACCGGGTGCGATCCGCATTCCCGAGCAGGAAGTGAAAGAACATCTCGATCAAATTCAACGCGATCGCACTGTCATCACTTATTGCACCTGCCCGCACGAAGCCTCGAGCGCCAATGTGGCGCAAACATTGATGGAAAATGGTTGGAGGAATGTCCACCCGCTTTACGGCGGCTTCGATGCCTGGAACGAAGCAGGTTTTCCGGTAGAGCCGAAAGAGTAAGACTATTAATGAAACCCGTCAGGTGAAGCGATGAAGAATTCGTTCCGAACACTGCTTGCACTTTTTTTCGTCATTGCAAGCTGCGCATTGTTCGCGAGCTGCGCGCGACAGAGAGTCGACAACACGCAAACCGTGGCTCTCTTTCGCGCCACGCGCGAAGGCAATACCGATATGGTCAGGTCTTTAGTTTCCAGCCCCGGCGCTGACGTGAACGCCACCGACGAACGCGGCAGCACGCCACTACTTGAAGCCGCGCGTTATGGCCACGAAGACATCAGCCGCGTGTTGATTGCGGCCGGAGCTGACCTGAAAGCAAAAGACAAAGACGGCAAGACCGCGTTGATGTTAGCCGTCCAGGGCGACCACGATGAAGTAGTTCGAGTCCTTAAACAGGCCGGCGAAACTGAATAAATCAAATCTCGTTGCCGAGTGGCTTGTCGCGGTTAACTCGCGATCGCACGCGGCTGCTCACCAACTGCCACGCCGATGCAGCGCGATCGAAATGAAGGCGCTTGATGCTGTGCGCTAATCCCAGCAACTGCAACACACGAATTCCCATCCAGTTCAAATCGAACTCATACCAACGCAACCCGTGACGCGCGGACGTCGGATGCGCGTGATGGTTGTTGTGCCAACCCTCGCCGAACGTCAATATCGCGACCCACCAGGTGTTACGCGAATCGTCATTTGTTTCGAATCTCGTCCTGCCCCACAGATGCGTCGCCGAGTTGACGAGCCACGTTGCGTGCAGCGCCAGTATCGACCGCAGGAAAACTCCCCACAGCATCACTCCCCAGCCACCAAAAACAAAGAGCAACACACCTACGATCAAAAGCGGCACGTAGTAGAAGCTATTCAGCAAACGATAAAAACGATCCTTAACCAGATCCGGAGCGTAGCGTGCAATGGTGGCCTGATCGTGATTCTGCGCAGTGCCCCACAGTATCCAACCAACGTGCGCCCACCAACCGCCGTCACGCGGCGTGTGCGGATCGCCCGCACGATCCGCGTGCGCATGATGTATGCGATGCGTCACGACCCACTGAATCGGTCCGCCTTCGAGCGCAATCGTGCCGCAGATCGCCAGAAAGTATTCAACTAGTTTGGGAACTTTATAACCGCGATGCGTGAGCAAACGATGATATCCCATGCCGATGCCGAGACTTCCCCCGACCCAATAAAGCACCACCGCGGTAATCACAGCCGCCCAGCTCCAGAAAAAGAGCGCTGCCACAGCCGCAATATGCGCAACAACGAGAAAGATCACATTCGCCCAATTAACTCCCAGCCGTTCTCTCGCCCCTTGAACCTCACCCCGTGTTTCCAGTTTCATTTAACTTCCCTTTAAAACGATTTTCGGTAGCGATCGCAGTTTGAATTTCTGTCTGCAACCTTCAGCGCCTATCTAATCACAGAGCGACTGAGAACAGGGTCGTTGCAAACAGAAATTACAAAACTACGACACTACCGAAAGAGGGATACTACGGAATCGACACTCCGCAGTCGTTACCAACGGGGCTCTGAACGACGTCCGCCGCCACCGCCACCGCGGTTGCCACCACCACCATAGCCGCCGCGACCGCCGCCGCCGCCACCGCCGTAACCGCCACGATTACCACCACCGCCACCGAAACCACGTCCACCGCCACCGCCACGATTTTCGCGGGGCCGGGCTTCATTGACCGTCAATGTCCGGCCGGCGAGATCTTTACCGTTGAACTGCTCGATCGCTGCCGCAGCTTCGTCATCACTAGCCATTTCGACAAAACCGAAACCTTTGGAACGTCCGGTGTCGCGGTCTTCTATGACCTGGGCTGATTCAACCGTTCCGGCCTGAGCAAACAGATCCTGGAGGTCTTGACTGGAAGTTTGGAAAGCGAGGTTTCCCACATAAAGTTTCTTTCCCATTAGCTATACCTTTTCCTTTGTTGAGGGATAAAAGAAGCTGCGAATCAGATTTGGCTTCGGCGAACGGTGGCCTCGAAGAATCAGGTTCGGATGCTCGTTAAGAGCGCTTCAAAGTTTGAAACAACCCGCTCTCGAACCATCCAAACGTCCGGCGCTAATCAGTTTGCGCGGGGCGCATCACCGTCGATGCGCGAGAGAAGGATTAACGGGGGTTATAATGCCAATCCATAGACCAAGTTGCAAGCCGATTGGAGGTTGCCGCACATGAGACGACTTAGCATTTCATTTCTGTGTCTTTCCATTTTTACCCTTTCCGCAATCACGACCAATGCGCAAAACTGGCCGTCGTTTCGCGGACCGAACGCCTCGGGAGTTGCCGAAGGGACAAAGCCGCCGACCACCTGGGACGTAGAAAAGTCGCAAAATGTGCTCTGGAAAACGGCGATTCCCGGTCTTTCACACGCGAGTCCGATCATTTGGGGTAACCAGATCTTCGTGATCACGGCCGTCAGCAGCGACGCCAAAGCGGGTTTCGTGGCGAAGGATCGCGGTATCGATCTGGCAAACGACGATGCGAAACACACGTGGATGATCTATGCGCTCGACAAACGAAACGGCCAAGTGCTTTGGTCAAACAAAGCTTACGAAGGCGTGCCGCGGGCGAAGCGGCACGTCAAAGCGACGCAGGCTAATTCCACGCCCGTCACCGACGGGCGGTATGTAGTCGCGCTTTTCGGCTCCGAAGGTCTTGCTTGTTACGACACCAACGGCAAGTTGCTATGGAAACAGGATCTCGGTGTGCTTAATCCCGGGTTGTGGGACGATAAGAGTTCCTCGTGGGGACACGCGAGTAGTCCCGTCATCCATCGTGACCTCGTGATCGTTCAAGCAGACGGCCACCAGCAGTCGTTCATCGCCGCGTTCAATTTGAAAGACGGTAAACAAGCATGGCGTGTCGAACGCAACGAGATCACCTCATGGACCACGCCGGCAATTTATCAGGGCAAGAATCGCGTCGAACTGATCGCCAACGGTGGACGATACATTCGCGGTTACGATCCGCTCACGGGTAAAGAACTGTGGCGCTTTTCGGATAACGAAACTCAGGTGAAGATGCAGGCGCCGCAAATCGCAGACGATCTCATTTACATCACCGGCGGTTATCCGGCTGGACGTGCGATGTATGTGTTTCGTCCCGGCGCGGTTGGCGACATTTCGTTGAAGCCCGGCGAAGAGAAGAACGCGTTTCTGGCGTGGAGTTCCACTAAGGGCAGTCCTTACACGCCGACGCCGATCGTTTATGGAGATCTGTTTTATGTGCTTGCCGACAACGGCGTGCTCAGCGCGTACGTTGCGAAGACCGGTGAGCTTATCTATCAACAACGACTGCCGAGTTCGTTTAGTGCGTCGCCGATCGCGGCGGATGGAAAGCTGTATTTGGCGAGTGAAGACGGCGATGTGTTCGTCGTGAAGGCGGGCCGGCAATATCAGTTGTTGTCGAGAAACGTGATGGGCCAACCATTGATGGCCACGCCCGCACTTTCGCCGGGAATGTTGATCGTGCGTGGACAGGACGCGATCTATGCGTTCGGCGAACGAAAGTCCGCAAAGAACTAGTGAACCAAGCGCAGGTTTATTGTATCTTGAGCACCGATGACTGACCGGGTGCGACGAGCGACGAAGATCATGCTGCTGCGGCACGCTGAGAAGCCTGCCAAAGATGATGCTCCTTACGGCGTGACTCGCAAAGGCGAACGCAGTAAAGAGTCACTCGAGGTTCGCGGCTGGCAACGAGCCGGTGCGCTGGCGAATCTTTTTGGTTCCGCAAACGGCCACTCTCAACATCCCATTCTCGCGAGGCCGCAGTTTCTCTACGCCTCCAAACCACTGCGACGCAAAGGCAGCCGGCGTCCGTTCGAAACGATCTTGCCCTTGGGTGAGAAACTGGGAATCAAAATCAACGCTGAGTTTCAAAGGTCTCAGCTCGTGAGCATGGTTGAGGACGTCTACTCTCGGAAGGGTGTTGTACTCATTTGTTGGCAACGCGAATACATACCCGACATCGCGTCACTCATTCTTGGAAAGAAGAATCTCGCGCCCTCGGACTGGCCCGAAGATCGTTTCGACCTGATCTGGGTGTTTGATCTGCATGGCTCATCGTCTAGTTATCGGTTCCGGCAGGTTCCGCAGCAATTGCTGGCGGGTGATTCAATAATTCCTATCAAATAGCCGCTGCCGACAAAAACTCTCAACACTTCGCCAACTATTCGCCTCAAACTTCACGTGTCTGGAGCGCATCTGATCAACATGTATCGCTACATCATCTCAATGTCGCTTGGTCTCGTGTTGCTCGCGGCGGCGTGTCATGAGACGCCACGCGTTGAGTCACCTTCCGCGGACACTGCTTCTGCCGCAGAAAACATCAAGAACGCCGATCAGCTCTATTCGCAACGAGCAGATCTGGACCAACTGCGCCGCGGCATAGTTTCACTGCGACAAGCGTTGACTGTCGATCCGGCGAACTACGAGGCAGCGTGGAAACTGTCGAAGTTCAACTACTATCTCGCAACGCACACTGACGACACGAAAGAACGGGACAACGCGTTTGGCGATGGCGTCACGGCCGGCAAGACCGCGGTCCAACTACAGAACGCAAAACCCGACGGCCACTTCTGGCTCGGCGCCAACTACGGCGCCGCCGCGGAGCATTCGTCGATCGAAGGGCTCGCAACTGTTGACGACATCAAGAACGAAATGGAAACCGTGCTGCGACTCGACGAGGGATATCAGGACGGCAGCGCCTACATGGTCCTCGGGCTGGTCTATCTCAACGCCCCCGCAATAGTCGGCGGCGATCCGAAGAAAGCAGTTGAGCAGATGGAGAAGGGTCTACGCTTCGGCGAACCCAACGCCTTCCTTCACCTGCACCTCGCCGAAGCCTACCGCAAAGTCGGCCGCAACGACGACGCCCGCCGCGAGCTCAAGAAGATCCTTTCAATGAACCCCGACCCGAATTACTTGCCCGAATACAAAGAAGCCTCCACCGATGCGCAAAAGCTCCTGGACGAGATGGACCAGCAGAAGGTTTAGAGACACCAAAAGGTTAGAGGTACGTTTCATCCATACTGAACAACAATGAGTCTGTTCGTCTTTGCTGAACTCGTCCTTCTTCACTGCTGAACAACCATATTCGCGTGGCGCGTGATCTCCTGCCATCGTCCACCTTGCCGCATCAAAATCCCCGTGAACCGCCGTTGCGACGTCTGGCCGGCTGTCGGCACTTCCCCGCCCACACAACTGTGTCACTTCTGATTGCCACAGCATTCTCCATAGATGCAACGAAACCAAGCGAACAGCAATAAGGCGTTGTTAAGCGGTGGGCCATCCAGTAAGACACGTCAGGCTCAGGTGTTCGAGCAACTAGCCCCTAAACCATCAAGAAGGTCCTCTTTAGGATTCAATCGTCTATGCGCCTACAGGATTTCACGTTCTCCTCGACCTCTTGAGCAGTAACGTATCTTCCCTTAACGAGGATACTCATAGTCCGTGGACTGATCGGCAGCGTGCGTGGCACCGTCTCTGATCGGTGAAGAAGCATTCGTCTCTCGTTGATTTCGGTAAGAAGCTTCGAAGATGCCGTGAAGACCTTGGCATCTCACAGGAGGAGCTCGCTGATCGCGCCGGTTTAGACAGAACTTACGTTGGCGGGGTTGAGCGTGGCGAGCGGAATTTGGGTCTATTAAATCTCTTCAAAATTGCAATCGCTCTCAACACAACGGCCTCTGCTCTTCTGCAAGGTGTAGCGACCAGGATAGAGCAATAGTTCCTATGCCTCGACGGCCCCGTCTAGAAAGTTTCTTACATAATGAAGCGCTCTACGGCTCCGGGCTAACCCTAGAGATGGTAGAGGCGGGTTTAGCCTCTACCTATAGTACCCTTGACGCCATTGATGAAACGCTGATCGCAAAGGGAAATCCTAGAATGTCAGCGATGGTCGAATTAGCGAATCTCTCCTCGATGCTAGGCAATCTGCTGGCGGCCGGGATTGCGAAAGCGTCAGCAGGGTCATTCATTAAGAATGGCCCTCATAAGTACCCTGATCTCTTAGCCAATCACGCCGGTGCAGTTGATATTGAAATAAAGGTTGCCTTGGAGGGAAACAAGCCCAAAGGTCATCTTGCGAAGCCGGGATTCTATTTAACCTGCCGATATGTCCTTTGCGACGAGACCGGATGTTTCAAGAGAGGGACCGAAAATCGAGGGGTGACGGTGTGGGTTTGGGAACTTCGCGCCGGTTGGTTAACGCAAGAACATTTTAATTTAAGCAACACGCCAGGAGATTCCGGAAAAACGGCGGTCGTAAACGCACTCGGGATGCGAAACTTAAAAGTCATTTACTGCGATTTAGAGATGTTTCCAGGCTCACGAACAGGACGTGTGTATCGAGCCCTCAATGGACTGTTTGAGCAGAGATTACAGATGCTCGATTAGTGCCTCGGCTAACACCTGACCAAGTAAAGGGGGGACCGCATTGCCGATCTGCTTAACGATTTGACTTCGCGTACCCTTGAAAATGAAACTATCTTCAAAACCTTGTAGGCGAGCCCCCTCTCTTGGCGTCAAAGCACGGTCCTGATAAGGATGAATGCATTTGTTGGAGGCAGGGTGCACAAAGTTGACGGTTAACGTTACGCTCGGACGATTCGGCTCCAGCCGGCTGTAGCACGTACTAAAGCCGCTAGAAGTCATTCCACTAGGCAATGCGAAGCGATTAGACCCAGCCATTCGAATTATCTCGACCATGCGAGGTGTGTGGGCTGTAGACTCATGAAGAGTAAGACGGGTTTCAGCACCCCGAAGTTTTTTTTCGTAATCCGTGGGTTCGATATCGTCCCGGTAACTTGAGGCCGATTGGCCCGCGGCGATTTCTGGTAGATCGTGAATAGCGTCCATTACGCTTAAGGCTGATGGAAGGATCTCGCCGAAGAGGGGGAGATCGCCGTTGCTCTGACCATGGAGCCTGCCAGCCATACTTTTAGCTTCAAAGTGGTGAGTTGTTGCTGGCCATTTAAAGTTAGCGCCATTTCTGTTGCCGACAACGACGAGTCGCTCTCGTCGTTGTGGAAGCCCATACAACGCCGCATTTAAGATTTTCCAATCTGACCTGTACCCGATCCCCTCGAAGACTTCTAATATGGTCTTCAACATCTTGCCTCCCTGATGAGTTAGCAAGCCAACCACATTCTCAAAAACAAACCACTTCGGACGAAACTTTTTCACAAACAGTGCAAAGTGCTCAAAGAGATTATTCCTGGGATCCCCTTCTGTAAGTGTGCGAAACGGTCTAATCGACGAAAATCCCTGGCATGGTGGCCCGCCGATAACTACATCAGGAATCGGACTCTCATCAGCCAAGGTCTCAAAGCTGATTCTGTTTATGTCACCACAAAAAGCAGTTGCACTTGCATGGTTTTCACAGAAGGTTTGTACTCTGTCCGGAAGCAAATCTACTCCAGCAACAACCTGGAATGTCCCCGTACGCTCGAACCCGCGCGAAAAGCCACCAATGCCGCAAAATAGGTCTACAATAGGAACGCGTTGGCGATTCACCTGCATCCGCCTCGGTGAAACAAAGAAACCATCGGTCAAAGCTGTAGAGTAACCTTCGCCTGGAGTCGTTTTGCCCGTTAGACCAGCATGCGCCTCCTTTAAGTGCTCAATTGGCGTTAAGAGTACGCTCCCTATGGCTGCAAAAAAATCATCATCCGGAAAAACAAGACCCCGCTCGCATTTACTTAGTTCGGTCAGCGACACGTTGGCTTTAATTGCAAGTTCGCGTTGACCGAGACCTAATGATGTTCGGAGATTGCGGATATCTTTATTCAGCATGCAAACGAGTCACTAAGCTTTTCAAAGGTTTAAAATCCTTGGTCTCACATTCCCAAAGCACGAAAACTTTCCAGCCTTCCCGGCGCAATTCTGACTCCACTCGTTTATCTTTCGCCCTGTTGTAGAGGAGTTTTTGTTCCCAAAAGCTTTTATTCTTACGAGGTCGGACAACGCCTTTCTTACATTTCAGATGCGCATGCCAGAAACAACCATGCACAAATAAAACAGTTCGTTCCTTTCGGAAGACAATATCGGGTTTACCTGGCAGATGCTTGTTACGGCAAGAAAACTTTACCCCTTGTTTCCGAAGGAAAGTGCGTACAACTTGTTCAAGTTTCGTGTTACGAGAAGAAACATGCCGCATTCTTTCTCGGGTCGCTGAATCACTTGATTCGAATTGACGGCGAACTGGTGGTGACGCAATGGTTACTCTAGGCACGACCCCAAATTATCTTTCTGTTTGTCTGGTTTATCAAGAGGGTAAATCGATTTAATAAACTCGAAATTGGGCATTTGAAGATGGGCCTGCACGCCTCGATTCTTTAGTTCGGTCACCACTGCAGCAGAACTCGCCGCCTTCCGTCTGGGCGATCCACACAACCCCAACACTTCTTTCAGGCCACTCATGGTGATATCAGTAGCCAGGTAAATAGTTTGTTTCTACTATGACCGCCATCGCGCACTCTTGCACTGGATGGCGTCCAAATACATGATGAGGTAGACCGCATCGAGCTGCCGATTCAAGGCCGGCGAGACTTCCACTTGGTAAATCTCTTCCAGAGGCTGCTGGACCTCCCGCTTGGGCAGGCCGCGCGCATACAGCGAAATGATGTGTTCATCGAAGCCGGTGAAGCGCGTTTGATGCTTCCCAATGATCTGTGGTGCGAAGGTCCGTTACGATCCCGCGGCACCGCGATCGGCATCGTCCCAAAGCTGCCCTTGAGCGTCTTCGCCGACTTGCCATTGCGGGAGTTGCCGCTGTTTTGTCCCGCCACCTCGTGCTTTTCGTAGCCGACGTGTTCGGTCAGCTCGGCCGCCATCGCCCGCTCCAGCAACTGCTTCGTTAACTGCTTCAGCAGCCCGTTCTCCCCGATCAGATCCTCGGGCTTCTTGTAGTCTTTCAGCAGCTTGTCAATCAGCTCATTGTCGATGGTCATCTCTTCTCGGACTACCTTAACCCGGCTAGTCGTTAATGACCATTTACACAAAGCTATTTACACCCTGTGAGTCCCGCCTGGGTCATCTTGAATTCGACGTGAACCATCTTGAATTCAGCGTGAACTATCTTGAATCGAGCGCGAACCATCTTGAACTCGGCAGATCGCATGTAGGCTCGGCGAGATCTTGTTTGCACTTTCAGAAGTTGCAGATTGAATCGCGCCAGAACAATCTTGAATTTGGCCGGTACATCTTGTGTTCGCGGAATTCAATATTGAATTTGCAAGACTCAGATTGAATTTGGGAAGTTCAACATTGAATCTGAGCGGATCAAGATGAGATCTCGGCGATTCGAGATGCTATTTCGCGATTACAAGTAAAGTTATCGGCAGTTCTTGTTAACGCGTTTGGCCTTACATTGATCACAAAATGCGAGCGATTTAGGCTTGTTCGTACTCAATTGGATCTGAGCCGGACTATGAGTAGAGCCGGTGAGGGGGGACCGGCCCCGAGCGAAAGTGACTAGACGATGTACATTTTGCCCGCAAATAACTGATCTTCGAGCACTCGAGTCTCTGCCTCGACCATGCCGCAAAGGTTCCTTTCGGCGCATTGATTAAAAGCATAATGCTTCGCTGTGTTTGCGAGTGCTTTAGGGTGTGGGCTTTCTTCGAGCGCGGCCATCAGGACCAGCAGTGCTGCTGATTTGGTGTCGGGTTCATCACCGCCGCGGCAGATCATTTCTGCCAAGGCTTCGATCTTATCGACGTAAAGGTCATCGTCGTTCTTAGCGGTTGGTTCCTGCGTGAAGTCGATCGTATCGTCGATGCTTTCGCCCGCATCCACGCGGCGGAGTAATTCAGCCAGCCACGGATCGCTTGTCTCAAAGGCGTAACGAATTAAAGCTCGGGTTTGTGGATCAATTGACCTGTCGTTGATTACAGACTCCGCACGCCGGCTGTAAGCAACAGCAATGCATCGATTAAATCCGGGCGGGTTGTTTACGTTTTGGTTTGAGTTGGTTGCGTGAGGTGTTTCTTCGCGCTCTGCGGCGCTGTTATGATTAAGCATGACTTTCATCCTTTCTTGAGAAGGTTGATGGTCGAGGGTCGACGTTGTGTTACTGCACAAGGTCGGCCCGCTTTGTTTTCAGAGTGGGTGGTCCAGCACACTAGCGCGCGGATTTTCGGTTGTCAACGCAAACTTACCTCACCGCGGAGATGTATCAAAAAAGCGGAGGCGGGCAGAGTAATTTCTACTCACGCGGCGTTGGACTCCACGCTGGCACCTTCTCAACGTACTTATCGCCTTCACTCGCAGCGAGTACGATCCGGCCTAATAAAACCTCAACCGAGATGCCAAGTCTGGCCGCCCACTCTTCCAGGAGTTCGATGTGGTCCGGCGTGAAGTCTGAATCATCTACTGCGAGCATGAGATCGAAAGTAACGGGGCGTCACCTCCCCCCTTCACAGAAGCAGTGACGCCCCGGCCCACACCTCTGGGCTAGTGCGGATTGCGCAAGGCTCTTTCACGTTGCAGGGCCTCGGCAATGCACGCGTTTTATATCGGCCCGTGGAAAGGTGTCGCAACGATTCAGTGGAAAGACAGCACTACCAGCCATTGCCAAGTTTTTTACAGCCGTCAGCGAGCCTTCTTTCGCCCGCTGGCGGAATTCATTTCTCAGCGTTCACCGGACCCAACTAATCAGCGTTAAGAGAATCGTTGTAGCAACGCTAGAAGTTGCGGCGTGTGTTGTTGTTGGTTGAAGAGAAGGCTGAGGCGTCACAACGCCGACCGTAGGTACTTCTCCGGCCGAAGTCGGGACAAACAGAGCGGTCATAATGATCGCCGCCATTGCAAGTCGTTTCATGATCTAACCTCCGATTGGGGATTGCCAAACTTTTTACATCGGCGGAACTAAACCAGAACAAAAGATTCCTTGCAAGGAAATGGCTTGAGCACTACTATCCCGCTCGCAGTCACACTTTTCCTCCCGCCCACTCGAAAGGCTGTACGTTCAATGAGGACGACTCTAGCGAAGCTGGAATCCTCGCACCTTACGCTGAACGAAAGCGCACAGCTCAGGTGCGAGGCGGCTTTAGAATTAAAGGACAAAGGCGAATACGACAGGGCACGGGAAGTCTTGCGCCCCTTCTGGCAAACCTTTGGCGACCGGCCAAACACGAAAGGCCTGCATCCCGGCATGGCCGCTGAATTATTGCTTCACGTTGGCATTCTCACGCGATGGATCGGCAGCAAGAATCAGGTTAAGGCGTCCTCCCAGATCGCCAGTGATTTGATCAGCGAAAGCATTACCTACTGGGAGTCCGAAAAAGACGTAAAGAAGGTCGCGGCTGCCCGGGCAGAGCTGGCCTATTGCTATTGGCGCGAAGGTGCTTTCGACGAGGCGCGGATCATGTTTACTGAGGCGTTAAAGAAACTGACTACCGAAGGAAACACGCGAGCAAATGCACTTTTGGGCTTGTCGGTAGTCGAGTGGTCCTCATCGCGTTACAACGATTCGATGAAGGTGCTAACTGACCATGCATACCTATTCGAGAAGATCGGGAACCACACCACAAAAGGCACTTATCACAATCAACTAGCGATGGTGCTCCGCAGTCTTGCTACTGCGGAGAAACGAAACGACTACTTCGAACGGGCTATCAGGGAATATGAAAAGGCCGATCAGCAATTCAAGTTGGCCCACAACACAGTGTTTCGCGGCAACGTCAAAAACAACATCGGATTTCTCCTGTTCAAGTTAGGCCGTTTCAGAGTAGCAAGCGATTACCTCACCGAAGCGCGACGGCTGGCTGTCAACGCCAAAGACAAAATCCTCGTCGCGCAATTCGACGACAGCTTAGCAAAACTATTCATCGGTACTAATCAATTAAAAGAGGCAGACGCGGCAGCACGCAGATCAGTAAACGTGCTGGACAAGAGCGGCCATAAGAATACTTTGGCTGAGAGTCTGATTACTTACGGGATCGTGCTGGCCCGGCTTCACAAAATCGATCAAGCGCAGTTCACTTTTCAGCGAGCGATTGAACTGGCACACAGTGCGGGCGCTCTCAGCACGGCCGGGGTAGCGGCCCTCACGATGATTGAAGAAATAGATGATCTATCAGTCGAGACTTTATCTCATGCCTACGAACAAGCCGGAGACTGGCTTTCAACGTGTCAGAGTCAGGAGCTTTGGTATCGGTTCAAGGTGGCCGGGAAGAAGGTTGCTCGAAGTTTACGCAGCGCCGCTCAGGATGCGAGCGGGACGCTTTTCAATAAACCGTGTCACATGCCGAAAGAGGTTTTACAGTTTGAGCGCCGTTTGATTAGTCAGGCTCTAGCGACCGCAACCGGCAGAGTCACCCATGCAGCGAAGTGGTTGGGGATCGGTCGTCAACGTCTCGCCTATATCATCGAAACGCGGCATCCTGATTTGCTGAAAGAGCGGACCCCGGTGCGACGGCGCTCACGTAAAAGGTAGTCCGGCGAACATTAGTGGTGCAGCCAGCGGCGTTGGTGGGCTTTCAGTTCGCGGACGAATAGATGACTATACATCTTTAGTTCGGCGGATTTTTCGCGCAGGCGGTGCGAGGTTCTTTGCAGGCGCGAGGCTTTCGCGACTGCTCGCTTTGCACGAACGACACACTCTCGCGAATGTTCAGCAGCGTTCCATGTTTCCCACAGCTCCATCGTGATCGTTGATATCATTACCCCGTTCAAAACTCAGTACGTCGCAGCACTGAAATCGTCACAGTTCGATGGCCGTTTGATTGCTTATCAATGGTTTCGTACGCATGTTGAAGAACAATCATGACCCAGCCGCGGGTAAGTTGATCGGGATCATTTCCGATACACATGGGCTGGTGCGGCCGGAGGCGCTTCGGGCGCTCGAGGGTGTGGAGATGATCCTGCACGCCGGCGACATCGGTAAACAGGAAGTGCTCGACACGCTCAACCAGATCGCGCCGGTCGTCGCGGTGCGGGGAAACAATGATAAGGGCGAGTGGGCGCAGTCGCTGCCTGATTGGGATGTGGTCGAGGCCGGCGACGTGTCGATATACATGCTGCACGATCTCAAGGAGATCGACATCAGTCCGTCTGGAGGCGTCTTTCGTGTCGTTGTGAGCGGTCATTCGCACAAGCCGTCGATTGAAGAGCAGCGTGGTGTGCTCTATGTGAATCCCGGGAGCGCGGGACCGAGAAGGTTTACGCTGCCGGTTAGCGTTGCTCACCTCAACGTGATTGCTGAGAAGGTTGACGCGAAGATCATTGAGCTGTCTGTGTAACCTACTTCAACACTCACCTTCTAAGTTCCTTCAAGAGCTACAAACCTGCTGCGCTATCTTTCGAGCAGAAGTCGTAACGGAAACAGGTCGAACATCTGGTGCATGAAAGCGGTTCAGTTTTGCGCTCGGCGACAACCTAAAGGTTGAACTGGCTTTGCCCGAAAAATGCTTAACGGCTTCGCCGCCGGATGTGAGGCGGGGTCTCTGCCCCGCCGTTATGTTCAAGAAAGAGGTTGGGCTTGG
>DATEHX010000058.1:0-30216 GCA_035279345.1 Pyrinomonadaceae bacterium
CGCGCTGTGTACGCCTGAGCTTTTTACATCGATGGTGACGGGAAAGGGAACTGGCTTTCTTAGTGGAAGGCGTATCTTTGTCGCACTGCTAAAGGTGCCGTTGTTGCCGAGCCAGCGTACAACGTAGTCCTTGGGATAGGCGCTGCCGGAACTTCGAGTGAAAGTTATTGTGCGTTGCCCGGACTGGCCACTTTGCCAGCCCTCGCGTTCGAAAATCCCGGGACCGAAGTTTGGGGTCTTGAGATAGGGACCGGCGGCGACACTAATCTCGGCGGAGCTCGAGATCGTCACCGGTGCGGGGGCGCGCTTAAGTGCTTCCCACGCTGCATTGACGTCGATCAGCCCATTTCCCTGTTCGTTTGCACCAACACCTGGCAGGTATCTCGCGCTAGTCTTTAGTGCCCACGCTATTCTGTCTGCGTCGTATGGAACGCTGCTTTGTTTTGCAGCACTGATGAGCAGTGCCGCTGCGCCGGCAGCCATCGGACAAGAGAAAGATGTGCCTGCGCCGGCGCCGTATCCGGGCGGTAATGAGAATGGAGCAGGTATTCGAGATTCGTAGATTCCGAAATTTGCCGAAACAGCCGCTGCGGGGGCAACCAGATCCGGTTTGAATCCGCCGTCCACACGTGGACCACGCGCTGAGAGATTCGGGATCGTGTCGTTTGTGGCAGGGGAAACTCCGAAAATAGATCGCCAGGTGACTTTGCTGATGTATCCGCCGACGCTGACTACTTTACTGGAGGCAGCCTGTTCACCATGCGTGCTTAGTCCCGGTCCGGAATTGTTGGCACTGGAAAAGATCGGCTTCTTGTATTTGTCGATCAACCGCTCGAAAATCACGCCCACCACCGAGTTGCCATCCTGTGGCGGCATCAGCGCTGCCCATTGCAAGCTGACAACGTCAACCCTTGGATTCTTGATCGTGAGAATCATCGCTTCGATGAACGAGTGTGTGATGGATTGTCTTAGCACCGATGCAATGCGGGCTCCGGGTGCGACACCGTTCATTTTGCCGCCTAAGAAGTTGTGACCTGCTGCAACGCTTGCGGTTCCAGTGGCGTGACCGTTCACGAGAGGGGCGAGATAGATGAGTTTGTATTGCGGGTTCGTCAGGATCGTGAAGGCGACGGTCTCTCGCAAAGGAGTAGCGGGATTATCGTTGCCTAAAACTCCAGCCCGATAGGAAGAATTGAAATCAGTAAGTGCGGTTTCATCAGTGAAGCTCTGATTGAAGTTGGTATCTACCCAGACGAGGTTGGTCCGTTCCTGCCAGAGAATGGGCAGCAGATTCTTCTCATTAGGAAGTTGCGGCAGATATCTTCGCAACAGGCCCTCACCAAACGCATTGATATCGAAAAAGCCAAGTCTGTATTTCCCGTCGCCGGGGCTTTGATAGACAATTTGCTTCCATTCGAAGCGCCGATCTCGAGCTTCAACTTCATTCGACATATCGACTCTGAGTGGTGAGTCGTCGTCGATCGGATCGAGCGAATTGATCACATCTGAGAATTTGGGAACAGGAGCACCCTCGATTGAAAGTGCGGTCTGTAGTTCGGGCGCCAGAATGTCCGGTGAGTTGCCGTCCACACTGGCGATCGTCACGCCACGTCCATCGAAAGTCGGGTGATCGCGAATGAACTGTGGCGCACCGATGTCCGCTGTCGGCAGAAACGGGTTTTCCGCCGGTGTGTGCGCGTCCGGTGGCGATGTCTTTTGCAATTGACCGACAGGCATGTCGTAGGATGTGTCATACATTTGTACTCCATCTACGGCCATCACCTGAATGTTGTTGAGTCGCGCGACTTCGTCAACACGTTCAATTGGAATTCTTACTCGCAAATAGTCAACAGTGTCTTCCCGAAACCGTACCACTGCTCCGAGGTTCGTGATCTCTCGCGCTAGCGTTGCGTTTGTTCCTGACTTAGCAGCAAGCACAAGCATGATTTCATTCTTGCGCTGGAGCTTCGCTGCGATTAGTCGTTCGCGGTCTACCTTGCGCAACTTGGTGACAGTTGTTTCCGACGGTGCAGAGCGACGCTTTGAATTAGCGGCACACGGTTGAAGATACGTGTGCATCAATGCCAGAAGGACAACGCAGATCACCAGTTGCTTTTCGATCACAGCGGCACGTTTGGTAATCAAGGGCGCTCCTTAGAACCGCACGATAACGGCAAATTGCATCGAACGCGGTCCGCCAATCTGATAGAGCGGATTCAATCCCGTCAGTTGTGTCCCCAGCATGTTTGTTGCCTGTCCAAACGTTGTGCTGGTTAGTGAATTGTTTATGGTGCCGAAGTTTGGATGATTGAAGATGTTGAATGCTTCTGCTCTAAGCTGGAGGTTGAGCCGCTCAGTGAGATTGAACTGGCGTCGCAAGGCCATATCGATCTGCCATGCCGGCAGGCCGCGAATGGTGTTGCGGCCCAAATTACCTGGTTGATTCGTTGGCGGAGTTGTAAATGCGGCGCGATTGACTACTCTGCCACCAGGCACTGACGGGTCGTCAAGATAAACCGGCACACCGGCAATCAGATTTGCGCGGCGGCCAATTTGGGTACCGTCTGATGGATCGAGAATGAATCCGGAAAAGATATTAAACGGCAGTGCTGATTGGGCGTTGAATCGAGTGTCGATGGACCATTGACGGAGAATCGCCGCCGCGATGCCCTCGGATCTGGGAGCCGGAATATCGTAGGTAACAGCTCCCGCCAAATTGTGACGGATATCGAAGTCTGATGGACCGCGCAGCAGTATGTTACTAACCGTATCGGAGGAGACCACGTCGATCGTCTTGGCCCAGGTGTAGGAAACAAGCGCCTGAATACCGCGCGAGAGACGTCGTTGAAATTGCGCCTGCAATGCATGGTAATCAGAGGTAGCGTCGTTGCTGATTAGACGTATGTCGGAAAAATTCGGATTAAATGCGGTTATGGTAAGCGTCCGCTGAACCAGCAATCTTCGACCCGCGTTGCCGGTATATGTGGTTGTAAGGGATTGTTCGCGACCGAGTGACTGCTCCCACGCAAAATTCCAATGCAGTGTATACGGCAGTTTGAGATTCGGATCGGTAGTGTTCATGACGCCGTGTCGAGGGGCAATAACAAATGGCGGCGGAGCAACCTGGGCAGCGGACAGAGGAAACGTGATGTTGACTCGTGGGCTGATTGGCACAAACGGATATCGATCGAAGCCAGCGGAGCCCTGAGCATTTCCCGTATCATAGAAAACGCCGAAGCCACCCCGTACAACAGCCTCCCGGCCTGGTGCGTCAAAGAGTCGATAAGCAACACCTAAGCGAGGCGCGAAATTATTAAGAGTTGTCTCCCACAGCGGTGTACCTCGTGGCGCGAGTGCCAGGGTTGCGGGATCATCCGCATTCACGATCGCCAGCGGCATGTTGTTATCGGCCTCGCCCGGCGCAGGGTTAACATCCCAACGCAGACCCAGATCGAGCGTGAGACGTCGCAAGACCCTCCACGTGTCGCGCGCGAAGGCAGAAAACTCGTGGTAGATCGGTCGTGTTTTGAAACCCGCGCTGACGGAAGCGTTTGGCGCCACGCCGTTTGTCAGGTTCGCCATTGTGGAGAAGCTGAGGGCCAGTACATAAGCTCGCGGAGAAAGAACGGGAGTGAGTTTTCTATAATCGACGCCGAACTTCCATTGATGGCTTGCATTGGTCAACGAAAGAGTATTGATAATATTGAACTGGCGCTGCATGGTTCCGTTATCGTTGATGGTGACTTGTGGCGCGAAGGCAGTCGACATGCCGGGCAGGAAAAATGTTCCGCCGCCATTCGAGTTCGTGCTCAACGGAGCAAATTGAGGAAGTAAGAACACCTCACGCGGAACCGGAATCGCACCGCCGAAATTGTCGAGCCGCTGAAAAAACTTCCCCTCGTTGCGCGTGTAGTTCGCTCTTAGTTCATTGCTGATCGCAGGAGTGAACAGCATCGTTGCGCCTGCTGTTATGACTTCCTGGCGAAGTTCGGTGCCGCTGATTGCGCTGAGATTGCTCGCACTGTCACGGCGGTCCCCGCGTGAGGGTGCGATGTTGTATCGACCGAACAGCGTGAGACGGTTACCGGTGGTGTGATCGATTCGAATGCTGGTTGCGTCCAGCCGGTGGCCGTCAGAGTAGCTCGCTGAAAACTCCGCGAAGCCGTTTGCGAGAATGCGTCCGTTGGGAAGAGGGAATGCCTGAAGAATTGGCCGCAATCCCGGGGCTACTGTCTGCCGTAGAGCGAGTGACGGCACATTCGTGAGCGCGAACGTAGGATTTTGTAACCTTAATCCCTCATACGAGAAGAAAAAGAACGTTCTGTTTCTTCCGTGGTACCACGGTTGTGAGCCTCCTTCTCCGAAACGTGGCAGTAACACTGGACCACCGAACGTTCCGCCGAAGTCGTTCTGACGTTCCGGCGGGCGTGCTTGCCCGGCGCGATTTGCGAACCAGTTGTTAGCGTCGAACTTGTCGTTTCGTACATAGTCGAAGAGTGATCCATGAAATTCATTCGAGCCTGATCGTGTGACGATCGAGATCTGTCCCCCGGGAGCACGACCGTACTCTGCGGAGTAAGTCGACGTTTGCACCTGAAATTCCTGCATCGCCTCGACCGAGACCATGCTGTTCGTGCCGCCGAATGTTGTTAATCCAGGGAGTGAGCCACTCGTTGCCTGACCGGGAATGGTGCCAACGCCATTACCAGTGTTTGCACTCACGCCGTCGACCGTGAAGTAGTTGGCGTTGGCACGCTGTCCATTGACGCTAAACTGCCCGACATTATTCACTGAGGTACTCGGAACGATAACTACTCCCGGCGTCAGTGCGATCAACGACTGAAAGCTCCGGCCATTGAGCGGCAGGTTCGCCACGAACTGTCGATCGACTGTCGTCCCCACCGCCGGTGACTGATCTATCAAAGCCGGCGTGTCGAGCACATCTACAGTTTGGCTATTGATGTTTCCCACCTTCAACTGAATCTTGAGTGCGACACGATCGTTTACGTTCAGGATCACGTCTCGAGCTTCAGTAGGACTGAAACCTTCGCGTTCAGCTTTGACGGTGTAATTTCCGGCAGGAAGTAAGGGAACGATGAAAGCGCCTTCATTGTCAGTGACTGTCGAACGATGAAACCCCTGAGCAATACTGATGACTGCGATATTCACTCCCGGAATCACCGCATCGTTTTGATCGGTAACGGTGCCCGTGAGCGTTGCGGTTGGACTTTGCGCGCTGGCTACTGACGCGCTTGCGGAAATAAGAACGAGCAGAATGAATGAGCTAATAATAAGACGCGAAAAAGCTGAATCCCTGTGAGGACAGACCACACACGGACAGACTTCCGGGCTGCTAGGCATTTACTCCTCCTTGTCAGGACGTGCTTCCGGGCTACGAAAAGCGCGTGAGTTTGTCGTTCAGCTCCTCTCATCCTGCCCTGGATCGCACGAGGAGGAGCTGTCGGTTGTGACCGCTAATACCGCGAGATGCGGTCCGACAACCGGGCTGCTCCTTCCAAATTGCGTTTGAACTGTGGAGATTTGAACGCCGACGCGGAACTCGCTTTAGAGATCGTAAACGCCTGCCGGATCGCTTCGTTGTTTGTGAGCGCTAACCGGTGTAAACGCTCCACCGCGCGAGCCAAATCTGCATCGGTAGCGATCGCGAAGTCTTCGACTACATCTGAAGATGTTTCCGCAAGGAAGACTGGCTCAAGTTCGCGGCGCAGCGCGGCATTTTCACGGTCGAATGCGGCCGCCTGCGAACGCATCATCTCGAGCCACTTCGCGCGTGCGTCCGGCGAGACGATGCGCATGTCGACGCGCGCAAAACGCGCCGCCAGATTCTTTAACTCGACCGCACGAAGCAGCGCGCGATAACTCTGGTTCACTACGCGAGACGAATACGCCCGCACAGACTGGTCCAACGTTTCGCCGCTCAGACCACGCCGCGAAAAGTACTCGCGCAACTCTTCCTCGACTGCAATCGCGTCGCCAGTATCTTCAACTTCCCTGACAGACTCTCGAACTGTTCCGGGTTTTTGTTTTGCAGTAGCTTCGGCAACAGTGCGAATGTCGATCGTCACCGCCGGATTACTGCTGAACGGACGCAACGCGCGCAGGAACTCGTCGCGCCGTTCAGCAGTGTCGACTACTCCCTCAACGCGCAGTGACCCACTCGCGCTGCGCGTGAGGGCGACTTGCTCATTCCTGTCGGCCTTCGCCTGACTGAGCAAGTATGCAACGTCGATCTCCAGCTCGGTTGAAGCAAAAGCTGTGGCCGACGTGGGGGAGGTTGGACCAGTGGCAACGTTTCTGACGCGGGAATCTCCGGCATCGCCAGTAGCAGCACCTGCCAACTCGCGATCGATTTCGAAAACGTTTGCAGGAAGATCCCTGGCAGGAACCAGCTCAAATTTGGTTTCGACAAACCTGTATTCGCGCAGTTCGTCGCCACGTTGGACCACGAGCGTCTGTTCGATTGGACGAAGATCAGACTTCGCCAGCGTCAACGTCGCTTTGATCAATCGACTCGCACCAATCGTTCGTTCTTTGTCGAAAGTGACGAGGTAGTCGGCTGCTCTTTCCTGAATGGTCGCAACAGACGGGTCAATAATGATCGTCTTGTAATCCTGAATGGACGGCGTTAATTGCCAAACGTCGTCGAGATCGAGCAACAAGCTGTCGGGAGTTGCGCCGCGGGGCTGTGCGAGTTTTGAACGGTGATGATAGAGCGTGCGAGAGCCGTCAGAGTTTTGCGACGCCACGGCGAGCAATCGCCCACTCTCGTCATAGAGCCGTTGAATGCGTTGGCGCCGATCGTAGTTTTCCCACGAGCCGATCGTTTGACGCGAGATAAGCGCTCCTTCACTCGAGCGGCGTACCTCCAGATTGATCGAACGATGAGCGACGCGATCCGCTGTGCGTCCCCGGTCTGTTTCGGCCAAGGTCGCTTGCGCGAGCAAGCTCATAGCTGTCTGGCTTTTGTCGCGGTTCGCCTTGTACAGGAGGAATGCGCCGATTATGGCGGCCACAATCACGACTGTCAGCCAAGCCGGCGACACGCGCGGGCGAGATATACCTGGTGATTGGCCGAACAGATTGAGCGATGTGGAAGAGCTCCCACTCTCTTCGACATCGCGGCGGCGACCGAAGATTTTGTCCAGAACTTCGAGCCGCCGTTTAGTGCGGGCTTTGCGCACAAGGGTGAGGGGCGAGGACAGTATTCCCTTACCGGCGTAGCCTCCTGAGGAGATCTTCTCCACCACCGGATCGTTGTAGACGACATGCAGCTGTGGTCCATCCACCGTTTGCAACGAGACTTCAAGCGTGCGGCCTTCGCTCAACTCGATCTCAGCCCATTGTTTGGAGCTTGTCTCGCCGGCGCTCAAGAACAGAAGCTGGAAATCCTGTTCACTTAAAATCTCAACAAACTCAACCGGCTCATCCGCCGGCAAGTTGAGATCGAGTTCGCTGAAATCCGAACTGACCTTCAACGAACTCAGCGGCTCACCATTGACAACGATTCGTAGTTCATTCGGTTTGTGCTCGCGTACCTCACGCAGTTGGCGCTTGAATCTCTTCGGCAGGACATACGGAATCCCCCCGGAGCCGCCGCTACCCCCCGCATCATGCGGCGGCTCCTCTCGTGAACAGTCCTCGGCTGGATAACGTTCTGCCAGCAACGGCAAGCCGAGTATTGTGTTCACGGCATCAAGACAAGACCGGCAACTAACTACATGGGCCAACTCCGGCGCTGAAAGTGCATCCCTTCGGCCCGGGAGATAGGACAGTTGCAACGTCTCACTCGACAAACAAGTCCCCTGACGGGAACTGAAGATCATTCCGCGGAGCGCGCGCATGAGATCGACATCCGAAGCCGGATACATGGTCCAGGGGCGCACTGCGGAAGTCTTCGCGTCGACAAAACGCAAACGGTTTGGCTCGCTCAGAAAGACCTTCGCTTCACGCCGCGCAACCGCTTGCCACTGATCGACAGTGTGGCGAGAACTGCCGAGCACACTTGCGATTTCAGTCGGAAAGTAATCAAGAAAGAACCTGAGAATCAGGACACTGCCTGCGCGTGACGAGTCCTTGCGGAAGCAAGCGTAAGCGCAAATCTGGTGCAACTGTTCGGCCGCTTGCATGCGGCGTTCGGGCTCGACCGCCGTCCAACCGAGGAGGACCGTATCGTAGTCAGCGATCGAGAGCGCATCGTCCTGCAGTCGCTGAGTCAGGCGAGTCGTGCGCGAGAAGTGCATGTTGCGCAAGAGTCGCCTCAGATAACCGTTAAGGTTTTCGATCTCTTCCAACCGCGTGCGCGCAAGCATGAATTGGACGAACGCGTCTTGCACCAGATCTTCAGCCGAATCCCGTCGTTGATGAGTCAGTTGCAAGGCCCACTCGAGCAGAGTTTCATAGCGCTCCGTAAAGAGCTCTTCTCGGTTAGGTTCTGGTTGGGCCGCCGCGCGGCGTTGATCGAGCATTTCCATTCTGGGCTTCACGAAAAAGTCGTGCACGTCTTTCCAAAAAGATGATCTTGGAAACAACGTGTTATCTATCTACATTGACTGTTTGTTTGAGGGTGATCTCAAACGGAAAATGAAGAAACTAAACAACTTACCGCGCCGCATGCCCACACTACTCCGACCGCGCCAGTTACTTAAACGGCGCGCGTGTATTGCCAGGCCAATCGGATATGCCCAGCTCAATCGTACTCCCAGTTGTGCATAACGACAACTGTGGGAATAATCTAGTTCGCTACTCGTCTTTCGTGAGGGCCGGTTGGGAAATAATCGTGGGAACTGCTGAGTGGCTCAGTGCCTCACCTGAGCTCAGTACCATACAGGCTTTCCAGTTTGCGCCACGTTTTGATCTTCGTCAACGAAGCATGCGGCGCGTAGCCCAGCCGTTCTGCTTTGATAGCGAGTCCGGCGTAACTCAGCGTGGTTCTGGTTTTCTGTTTCAACTCTACGAGTGTCTTTGGCAGACACTGATCTCGCCCGACTCGCAGCAGCCGCATGTGCTTGACGAAATCCTGATCGGGGAAGAGTAGTTCCGCCGCAAATATCTCCGCACCTACTTCAACTGTCTTACTCAGATTCGACTGGTCGCAGTATGAAATGCCGAGATCGCGATCGCGAAAGAAATGTTTGAGCTCGTGGGCCATCGTGAAAACCATCGGGTCCTGCGGCAAACCGCTGGCGAGCATGACGGTGGTGCCGAGATGATCGCTAATAAAAGCGCCGCGCAGGTTGCGAAGACGATAAGGCCAGGAGTCGATCACGATGCCATGACGATCGTAGATCCGGCGCAGATCGCTCGCGAGCACGCGTGGTGAACACAAATCGTGTTCGGCTCGTACCTGGCGCGCGAGCAATTTGAGGTCTTCGTAATAAGCTTGCCGGTTCATTTCTGTTTACCTCCTTTCCGCCCGGGCTTTGGCCGGGTCTTCCCCTGATAAATGCCGCGAGCACGGCGAAACTCCGCATACTTGCGTAGTTCTTCGAGATCGGACGGGTGCAACTGTCTCGCGGTTCGCAACAGCGCTTTTAGATTTTCATCTTCATCTTCGTCCACCATCTCAGATGGAAAGAACGACAAGATCGAGACGCCGAAGAAACGCGCGATGCGTTCGACGTCTGTGACACTCGGACGATACGTTCCGGTCTCCCAACGTGAAATCGTATTAGGTGCGACTTTGAGGCGAGCGGCGAGTGACTCCTGAGACAATCCCTCGCCACTGTTGTAACTAAGACGCAACTCTCTGAGCCTCGCTGCGACGTGGTCCACCAGCTCCATTTTGTTTTTACTCTTTCTCATCCTGAATGAGGATGGCATTTAACCAATATCGTTGACAGGTTGTGAGGGCGCGCGTATTATACGCCAGCGGCAATTAATTTCAAGGTATCGCGTGATACCTAAGTCTCAGCCCAGAATAAAAACGAATATTGATTGGTACCTCACCATGAAAAATTTCTTTCGCAAACGAGTCTTCCTGGCTTCAATCTCAACGGGCCACACTTCTTACATTCTCGCTGAAGTTGAATCGAGTCGTGGTGGTGAATACAAGTGGGGCCACTGCATGCTGACGATCGCAGACTGTCGCCGGCGTATTCAACTCGAATTTTTCCTCGGCTCCGTGCGCGCGCGGCGAGAGAGTTTAAAGAAGCTGGACCTGCTCTTAAAGGTGCTCGGCTCCTTTCGTAACAGGCTGCTCGCCGAAGCTCAAGCGATCACCGACTATGAGCGTACTGATAAGCGCGGTAGCGTAAAGAAACTAAAACCCAAAGCACCACAGCACGAGACGAGTTGATCGTTTACTGACCGCCACCGCCGGTTAACACATACTGCTTCACGTAGCGGCGCAAGTCTTCGAGGTGTTCGCGGCGATAGTCGGGGTAGTCCTGGGCGATGCCTTCGTCGGGAAGGGCGAGGAGAATGTACGACTCTAACAGTCCTTCTTTTTCGAGCTTTGCCAGTAACTGCAAGGATGGATTTGATGTCTGCGGGTTCTTTGCCTGCTGTCCTTCGTACGATTTGAGCGCGGCGCGCAGGGCATCAGCTTCTTCTTTCAGGCTGTGCCGGTACTTCTTTTCATTCGGATATGCCTTCGCGAAGTTTGCGCCCTGCCAACCACCGCGAACCAAGCCGTATATCAGCCACGCTGCGCCGGCACCACTCTTGTCGTCCTTCTTCAAGGCATTTGGATCGAGGTTGATGGAGATTTGTCCTTGCTGTGGTGAGCTGACGTTTGCGGGAATGTCGACTTGCGGATGATTGATGTTGATGTTGACTCGTTCACCCCAGTTTAGAAACGCCGAACGCGACAAACGGCTGTAAGGTTCAGCGAGATAGGCTTCGACAAACTTATCGCCTGCTTCGCTGACGTGTCCCTGCTTCATCAGCGAGTCGCCCCAATAGCGATAAGCAGCCTCGCGATCGGGATTGATCGCCGCGGCACGCGCAAACCATTCGCCGGCTTTTTTCTGTTCGGCGTTCGAGTAGTAACAATCACCTGTGAAGAGCGCGGCCTCGTAAAGTTTAGGATCGAACAGCAACGCAAGCTGGTACATCTCGATCGCCTTCGAGAAATCTTTTTTCGCAAACGCCGCTTCGCCTTCACGCATGGCGTCTTCTGCTTCTTTTTTAGACGAGAGCGTCGGGTCGTCACCGCCGTCGGGTGGGACTGCTTCCAGCATCGATCGCATGAGCGCATCATTAGCGCCGAGCTGTTGCGCTTTCACGAGGAGTTCGCGTCCGCGGCGGCGAGCTTCCTTGCGCGCTGTTGCCTCTTTCATGTAAGCCGTTTGACCGATGACGAGGAAACCGTAGGTCTTGATCACGTCGCGATCTTCGGGATACTTCGCGGCCAGCTTCTCAAATGCCGGCAACGCCTCGTTATATTTGCCTTCCTCGTAGAGTTGAAAAGCGCGTGCGCGTTCCGGGTCCGGTTCCTGTGCGCGAAGCACTGTGCACAACGGACAGACGAGTAAAAAAAGGATCGTGAACGAAAGCGTCAGCGTCTGGCGCCGCATAGGAGCGTGCATATTCCCTCTTTACTGGGCTAAATCGATTGAGGAAGACGCTGTGGAGTCTATGGACGTAAGGCGAGCAAGTCAATGGTCACTCCGCAGTGTCGCAAATCAGAAGTTTGTTATAGCGGTTCGGATATTTTTGTTGCCAGATGAAAACGGACAAAGTATAGGAATCTTGCTTGGTTACACACCCACTAACTAGCGCGACCACGCGAGACTTTCCATCGGGATTCGTGTTGGCATCTCAAAAGACTCATAGCTCAGAGTAATGCAAAGGGTTACAAAGCTCAGCCCAACTCATTAAGCCCAAGGAGATTTCTACATGTTTGCTAACCGTTTTCGGCTACTACCTTGTGTTCTTATATTGGTAGCACTAGTCATGTCCTCAACACTTACCCACAATCACGCCAACGGAAACGACTCTGTTACAGCACTAAAGGAAACCGAACTTCTCCAAAAGTATGTCGCGCTTTGCGCACAAGATGCTCCAGATAGAATCCAGTCAATGCAGTCGCTCTCGCCGGTTGAACGGAGCTATGTTTGGCGAGTGCACCTGGGTCTTTACCTGGCCCGAAATTCGAGTCTCAGTACAGATCAAAAGAATCTCGTCATTGAGACTCTGGGCTTCATTAATCCTAAATTGTTCGCTCCGCCAGATCCCAAAGATCCGGGCGGGCGAGTCATGATGCTCGAGCGTGTAGATCGATTAAGGCAACGCGGCCTTCAGCTTTTTTCGAAAGTTGAGGCCGCTGAAATCTTTTCCGCCATCGGGGGAGCGCAGGATGGCGAAGAGTTGCGGAAATACATTGAATTATCTGCGCTCAGCAAAGAGGACAAGAAAGCCAGTTTCAGTCTGATGTCCGCGGAAGACAAGAGTAGTCTGTGGCGCGTTCATCTTGGGCTCAATCTGGCTCGCCATCCGGAATGGACCGAGCAGCAACGTTCGATCATTTTTGAAGCCATAACGATGGCGACTCCCCAGTTGTATAAGACACCGAACGATAACGACTGGACGCGCCTGGTAGATGAGCCAATTAGATTACTAACGCAAAAGTGGAGAAGAGATTACAACCATAGTAGATAGCGATCGCATAACTCAACGCATCAGCTCGTCCTGGGAGGCAACGATCGCTAATCTCCCGCGCCAGGTGGCTCATACTAAAAGCGCGAGTCTCGCTTGAGACTCGCGCAAGTAGTTTTCGCTTTAGCCAACTTAGCTTTGTTACGTTACCCCTGATTACGCTCCAGCGCCGGTTGGTAATTCGAACCTGCTCCGGAACGCGGCCGATCCGATTCGTTCGTCACGCCTGAATAGTAGCCCGAGGACTGTTGTTGTCCTTCACCCGACTCCGCATGTGGTAAATGCCCGCCAATGAAATTACGCAGTGACGTAATCACCGCCGGTATCACCATGGTCTTTGCTGTTTTCGTGATTTCCTGGACGAGGGCGTCGCCGATGTTGCCGGCTTCCTGCTTCATCTTGTGATACGCCGGTGTGGAAGTCAGCTTCTCGAAAAAGCTCGGTCCCTCGTCGTGTTTTCCATTACCGTAACCGGCTGTTTCCGTCGCCGAGGAAGTGTGGGCGCCCAGAATCGGCTGCGCCGCGTAGCTTCTCGACGTCTCTTCGTAGCGATCGCGATCGTAGTACCGATCGTAATCTGTCGACGAAGAGTCACCTTCACCCTTCGCCATTGCCGCAAGCCCGTAACCGACGAGAAACCCGACACCCAGTGCTCCAGCGCTCCAAGCCACCGGCCTTTTCTTAAACTGCTCTCGCCAATCAAGGGTTTCCTTCACTGCTTGTACCTGATTTGCCACTGACTCTCTTATCTCCCCAACCGTGTGTGAAATAGAATCCCGAGCCTCGTCGAGACGGCGCTGAAGTTCCTCTTTGGAGGGCTCCTCGTCCGTCAGGTCCTGTGCTCGAGCCAATCCTAAAGTTCGCTCTTCAGCCATTGCTTATCCTTTCTCAGCTCTTGAACTGTTCGTGGAGGTACCAGTTGCTGCTTCGCCAGACGGTTTTTCATAACCAGAATGAGAACTCCACCGACGATCAGGTAGAAGGCTCCGGTGACGATGAAACCGAGCGCATAACTCGCTGGCTGGCTGAAACCAGCCCTGGCGAACAAAGTCGACACACCAAACGCAATCGCCACATTGAGTAGAGCGAAACCAATGGCCGCCACCCCCGCTCCAAACGCGATCATTCCCGCGTTGCGCGCGAAGATATTGGCCTCTTCCTTCATCTCCACTTTGAACAACGCGAGCTGCGAGTTGATCAACTGCATCACATCGTCGCCCAGCCGGCTCAGGAGATTCGGAAGAGGCTCGTTGTTGCCGTTAGTGAGCGCTCTTTCGTTGTTGCTACGCGCTATTGCTGCGTCGTCAGCGTTAGCCAAACTTTGTCTTGATGCCGACATTTCGGTTTCCCCCTGATAGTAAATTCAAGTTAACCGCCGTTACGGCTTCCATTACCGCCGGCCGCGCAGAATCATTCCGAGCAACAGTCCGACGCCCGCTGAGATTAGGAGCGCTTGTCCCGGTTTCTTGCGCGCATACTCTTTCGCGTTTTCCGCGAGCTCACCGAGATCCGCGTTTTGCAAATCTTTGATCTTGTCGCCGACGACCGAGACTTTGTCCGTCACGTAGTCTTTAGCCTGCGTCGCGACTTCCGATATACGTTGTCCGTAATCCTGAGCTGTTTGTGAAAGAGCAGTCGCCGTTCCCGTGCCGCCGCTGCCGGGTTGTCCCGTGGTTCCGTGTGTTCCCGTTCCTTGGCCGGTCGTTCCCAGTCCCTGCGAACCACTAGTGCCTGGAGTGCCGGTTGCGCCGGTTCCAGTGTTGCCCTGCATACCTTCGTTACTGCGATTCTGTGACATCTTAAAAATTCTCCTTACGCTGGATTCAAAATTGGGTAGCCACCGAATTGAGCAAGCATTGTGCCGATGCTTGCGGACGCATTTTGGTGGAATAAGTGTGCAAGCTTGTTGCGAATGTGTACGAAGAACTTGGCGGTAGATCGAGATCAATACAACCCGCATCAGGTGAGGCAACGATGTCTTGACATCGTTCGTCTATGGATGGTAAGTAAGCACTTACTTTGGCAATATCGCCAAAGAGATCAAGAGGTACAAAGAGTGAGTAAACAAATCACCCCCGCCGAGACTCCGTTTGCCCCACATTCAGCCCGAATGGCCGGCGAAGAACGCCGCGAACAGATCCTGCGCGTGGCTGTCAGCCTGTTTTCGAATCACGGCTTTCGCGGCACGACTACCAAGGAGATCGCCCACGCAGCGGGCGTTTCCGAAGCGATGGTGTTTCGCCACTTCGCCACCAAGGAAGAGCTCTACGCCGCGATTCTCGATCACAAAGCCTGCAAAGGCAGCAGTTCGTTCGAGCCCGAACAGATGGCGGCCGAGGCGATCAAACGCAAGGACGATCGCGGCGTCTTCGAGTCGCTGGCGCTCGGCGCTCTGAATCATCACGACGAAGATCCGGAGTTTCAACGCTTGCTGCTCTATTCGGCACTCGAGAAACATGCGCTGGCGCAGATGTTCTTCGACGGCTTCGTGCGCAAGGTTTACGACTTTCTCGGCACGTACATCCGCGAACGGCAACGCGAAGGCATGTTGCTCGAAATGGATCCGGCGATCGTGGTGCGCGGTTTCATCGGCATGGTGATGCACCACTCGCTGAACAACAATCTCTGGGACCCGAAACATCGCCTGCTCGATATTTCCAACGAAGCGGCGGCGACACATTTCACCGACATTCTTCTAAACGGAATCGCTATCACTTCCGCAAAGCGGAAGCGAAAAGCGAACACGGCAGGATAGTTCACGAAATGCTTAATACTACGATGCTATCGAAACGAAACTTAAAACTCGCAGCCCTGGTTTTGGTGTTAATCATCGCCGGCGTTTTTGTGTCGTCGTGCGGTGGTTCGAAAGCCAACTCGCGGAAGGACGAAACGACCGCGGAAGCAAACACGCCTCCGGTTGTCGAAGTGACATCTGCCGCGGCGATCAAACGCGACCTGCCACGGTTCTTCGAAGCAACCGGTAGTCTCGCGGGCGATCAGCAGACTGACGTCGCGCCGCAAACGTCCGGCAAGGTGGCCGCTGTCGGCGTCGAGATCGGCAGTCCCGTCCGGCGCGGACAGATGCTGGTCAAACTCGACGACGCGGAGTTGAACCTCCGAGTCGAACAAGCGTCAACGCAAGTCGAACAAGCCAAGGCCGCGGTACGGCAGGCGGAAGAGAAGATCGGTTTGAAACCCGGTCAGACTTTCGATCCGAATCGCGTGTCGGAGGTTGCGGCGGCGAAGGTAGCGTTTGACCTGGCGCAGAAGAACCTTGTTCGAGCGGAGAAGTTGATCGAGTCGGGCGACGTGTCGCGATCTTTTTATGACGATGCGCGCGCGCGTCGCGATCAGTTGAAAGAGCAGTACGAGGTGCAGCTCGCGCAGGCGCGGCAGAATTACGCCGGCGTGGATGTGGCCCGAACAAACGTCGCGAACGCGCAGTCGCAGCTTGCCCTCGCGCGTAAGAACCTTTCGTACGCACTGATCGTGTCGCCGATCGATGGCTTCGTTTCTGAACGAACGGCCGATCTCGGCGAATACGTCTCGCCGCAGCAAAAGGTAGCGACCGTTGTGCGCACGAATCCGTTGCGCATTCGCATCGACATTCCCGAACAAGCGATTCCCGAAGTGAAAGTCGGACAGTCCGTGTCGGTCACGACGAGTGCGTGGCCTGACAAGAACTTCGCTGGACGCGTTGCGCGTATCGCGCCGAACGTTTCCGCTGAGTCGCGCACGTTGACTGTCGAGGCGGAAGTGGACAACAGCGGCGGCGCGTTGAAACCGGGACAGTTTGCGACGGTTCGAATTCTTCAGGAACGTGCCGAACCAGCAGTGCTCGTGCCCGCACGGGCGATCGTTACCGAAGCGGGCGTGAGCCGGCTGTTCGTTATTAAGGACGGCCACGCGGAGCAGCGTGTCATTCAAACAGGCCAAACCGAAGGCGATCTGATCGAGGTGAAATCAGGCATTACGGCTGACGAACAGGTCGCGACGAGCGGTTTGGAACGGTTGAGCGATGGCGTTGCCATTAAGCAGTAGAACCATCCACAGATTACGCAGAAATAAACGTTATGCAAAAACTCGCTGAGATATGTGTCCGTCGTCCGGTGTTCGCGACGATGTTGATTCTGAGTCTGACGGTTGTCGGTTTATTCTCCTACAAATCGCTCGGCGTCGATCTGTTTCCGAAGATCGACTTGCCGACGATCACCGTGACCGTCGTAAATCCCGGCGCGTCGCCGCAGGAGATCGAAACCGAAATCACTGACAAGGTCGAAGGCGCGGTCAACACGATCGCCGGTATCGATGAATTGCGCTCGACGTCGGTGGAAGGTGTTTCGCAGGTCTTCATCACGTTCCTGCTCGAAAAGAATCCGGACATCGCGGCCCAGGAAGTTCGCAACAAGATCGATCTGATTCTCAATGACCTTCCGCTCACGGCGGAGCAGCCGATCGTGCAAAAGCTCGACACGGACGCCGCGCCGGTCGTGCGCATCGCGGTTTCCGCGCCGCGTTCGCTGCGCGAAGTCACGGACGTCGCTGACAATCAGATCAAACAGCAGATCGAATCCATCAACGGTGTCGGCGACGTGCAGATCATCGGTGGCCGGCGGCGCGAGATCCAGATCTGGGTCGACCCGGACAAGATGCGCGCGTTCAACGTCACCGTGGCGCAGGTTGCTGATGCAGTGCGTGCGCAGAACATGGAAGTTCCCGGCGGCCGCGTTTCAGAAGGCGCGCGCGAACTGACCGTTCGCACGATGGGCCGCATCGTCAACCCGTCGGACTTTAACGATCTTGTCGTCGGAAGCCGCGGCACTTATTCAGTCAAACTCACCGACATCGGTTATGCGGAAGACGGCGCGGAAGAACCGCGCACTGAAGCGCGTTTGAACGGTCAACCAGCCGTGACGCTGGTCGTTTCGAAACAGTCAGGACAGAACACCGTCGCGGTTGCTGACGAAGTGAAGACGCGTTTGCAGGAGATCAGCAGAAGGTTACCGCCGGGCTTTAAAACGGAAGTCGTTGGCGATCAATCGATCTTCATCAAGGCGTCGATTGAAGCGATTCAGACGCACTTGATCGAGGGCAGTATTCTCGCGGCGATCGTGGTGTTTGTGTTCTTGTGGAGTTTTCGTTCGACGCTGATTGCGGGTCTCGCGATCCCGACGTCCATCGTGGCCACGTTTGGTCTGATGGCGGCGATGGGCTTCACGCTGAACAACATCACGATGCTCGCGCTCACGTTGATGGTCGGTATCGTGATCGACGACGCCATCGTCGTTCTCGAAAATATTTTCCGCTTTATCGAAGAGAAGGGAGTGCCGCCATTCCAGGCGGCCATCGACGGCACTAAAGAAATAGGTCTCGCCGTTATGGCGACAACGCTTTCGCTGCTGGCGGTGTTTCTGCCGGTCGGTTTCATGGGCGGAATCGTCGGCCGGTTCATGTCGTCGTTTGGTTTGACGTCCGCGTTTGCGATCGCGGTGTCGTTGCTGGTGTCGTTTACGTTAACGCCGATGCTTGCGGCGCGCTTGATCAAACGCAGCGATGATGCAAAAGAACGCCCGCTCGAGAAACATACCGAACCCGCGGATCACGGTTCGAAACAGTCGCGTTGGTATCGTCCGATCGATAGCACGTACACGAAGTTGTTGACGTGGTCCATGAGACATCGTTGGGCAGTCGTGTTGGCGTGCGCGGCAGTCATCATCAGCATCGTTCCGCTCTTCATGTTTGTCGGCAAAAACTTTCTGCCTGTCGACGACCAGTCGCAGTTTGAAGTTCAGGTGCGTGCTCCGGAAGGTTTCACGCTTGCGGCCACGTCGACGTTGGCGGAACGTGTCGCGGTTGATTTGCGAAAACTTCCCGGCGTGACTGACACGTTGACAACGCTCGGCGGTGGACAGCAGGAACAGGTGAACCTCGCGTCGATCTACGTGAAGCTGACACCGATCAAAGAGCGCGACACTTCGCAGGAAAAACTCATGGTGCGCGCGCGTAACGAAATCCTTGCGAAGTACCAGCAACAGTATCCGGGACAACTGCGCACGAGCGTGCAACAAGTCGCGGCAATTTCCGGTGGCGGCTTCCGTAACGCGGACCTTCAATACGTCATCGGTGGTCCAGACCTGAAGAAGCTGACCGAGTACTCAGACAAGTTGCTTGCGAAGATGAAAACGATTCCCGACGTTGTCGACGCTGACTCGACGCTGATCAGCGGTAAGCCGGAGTTGCGTGTCGTGATCGATCGCGATCGCGCCGCGGATCTCGGTGTGCGAGTCGGCGACATCGCGCAGGCGCTCAACTCGCTCGTCGCGGGTCAGAAAGTTTCGACGTTCAACGCTGGAACCGATCAATACGACGTGCGCGTCCGCGCAGTCGGTCAATACCGCACGAGTGCTGAAGGACTGAAGCGAATGATCGTGTCGTCGGCGAAAGTCGGTTGGGTCAGTCTCGATAATCTCGTGCACGTCGAAGAGGGAACTGGTCCATCCGCGATCGATCGTTTGAACCGGCAACGCCAGGTGATGTTGCTCGGCAACATTCGGCCGGGTGGTTCGCAGGCGGCGGTGATCGATCAGATGAATAAGTTTGCGAAGGAGATTCAGATCGATCCGGCGTATTCGACCGGTCTCGCTGGACGTTCGAAGGAACTCGGCCGCGCCGGCTATTACTTCGGTCTGGCGTTCCTGTTGTCGTTTGTCTTTATGTACATGGTGCTCGCGGCGCAGTTTGAATCGTTCATTCACCCGGTGACGATTCTGCTGACGCTGCCGCTGGCGATTCCGTTCGGCATCCTTTCACTGCTCATGACCGGACAGACCGTGAACATCTTTTCGGGTCTCGGTCTGCTGTTGTTGTTTGGCGTGGTGAAGAAGAACGCGATTCTGCAAATCGATCATACAAATCAGTTGCGGGAAAGAGGTATGGAACGACTCGAAGCAATTATTCGCGCGAACCGCGATCGTTTGCGCCCGATTCTAATGACCACTATCGCGCTCGTCGCTGGCATGTTGCCGTTGACGCTCGCGACTGGACCAGGCGCGGGTACGAATAGATCGATCGGCGTGCTGGTTGTCGGTGGACAAACGCTCTGTTTGTTGCTGACGCTGCTCGCGGTGCCGGTGTTTTATTCACTTTTTGACGATCTCGCGAAGAGCCGTGTTTGGGGCCGCATAGGAAATGGGGCGCAGGCTGTGTTTGGACGCGTGCGGCGCAGAGCGACGAGCGCTGCGACGTCGTTGTTTGGTTCGCTGTTCGTGTTGCTGGTTGTAGTTAGCGTGGCGTCGATCGCGAACGCGCAGCAACCGGCAGTTTCGCCTTCACCTTCACCGGAGACAGACACGATCAAAGAGATGCCGGTGCCAACGATCGCGCCGGAGTTTCGTGCGGCGCAGAAGCCGTTACCTCAGTTAGATCGCGTGGGCGTTGATTTGACTCGCCAACGTCCGCTCTCGTTGCGAGACGCAATCTCGCTCGCACTGGAAAACAACAAGGACATCGAAGTCGCGCGGCAGAACGTGCGCGTGGCTGAGTTTGATCTGCTCGGTGCGCAAGGCGTTTACGATCCGCGCATTTCGACGGGCGCGTTTTACGAGCGTGCGGAGAATCCGATAACCAGCTTTTTGAGCGGCGGTCAGAACGGTTCAGTGATCGCGAGCGATTTCGCCGGCAATGCGCGGCTTGAAGGACAGACGCCGTTTCTCGGCGGCAATTATCGACTCGATCTATCGTCGGGCAGGTTCAGTACAAACAACGAGTTCACCGCGCTCAATCCTTCGTTTCCGACGTCGCTTTCGTTCACTTACACGCAGCCGTTGTGGCGCGGGCTAAAGTTTGACAACAGCCGCCGCCAAATCGAGATCGCGCGTAAGAACTTGTCGCTTACCGACGCGCAGTTTCGTCAACGCGCGATCGACACGATCACTAACGTGCAACGCGCTTACTGGGATCTCGTGTTTGCGTTGCGTAGTCTGCAAGTGCAACGCGACGCGGTTACGGTCGCGCAGACGCAGCTCGATCACAACAAACGTCTGGTCGAGCAGGGACAACTCGCGCCGATCGACATCGTCGCGGCTGAGTCGCAAATCTTTACCTATGAACAAGGCGTGTTCAGTGCTTTGGAAGAAGTCTCGCGTGCCGAGAACAATTTGAAGAACATGATCGCGGAGAATAAGCAAGCCGCGATATGGGCCGAGTCGGTTGTGCCGACAGATCCCGTTGAGCTGTCAGTTCCGCCGGTAGCGCTTTCTGACGCGTTGAAGATGGCGATGGAGAATCGTCCGGAGTTGCAGCAGTCAAACGTTGTGAAAGAGATCAACGAGATCGATCAGAAGTACTTCAAGAACCAAACAAAACCGGCTGTCGATCTCGTCGGTCAGTATGGCATCAACGGTCTTGCCGGTGCGATCAGTACGTCGGGCGTGAACCCGTTCACCGCGTCGAGTTTGCTCGTGCGGCAGCGCGTCGATGAACTCTCGGCGATTGCCGGACTCGATCCGTTACCGGTCGTGCCACCGCAAACGTTCTCGCCGGATCTATTGGGTGGTTTTGGACAATCGGTCGAAAATCTCCTATCGAATCGTTTCAACAACTTCAGAGTCGGTGTGCAGATCAGTTTGCCTTTGCGTAATCGTACTGCCGAAGCGCAGCTTGGTCGTTCGTTAGTTGAAGGCGAGCGCATCGCGACACAGCGCGAACAGCTCGAACAGGGGATTGAAGTAGAAGTGCGCAACGCGTTGCAGTCGATGCGCAGTGCGGAGTCGCGGCTACGCGCGGCGATCGCGACGCGCGAAGCAAACGAACAGCAGTTTGCCAGCGAACAAAGAAAACTCGACGCTGGTCAGTCGACAACGTTCCTGGTGCTCGAACGGCAAACCGCGTTGACAACCGCGCGCGGTTTGGAGTTAAAAGCACAAACAGATTTGAATAAAGCCATCGCGGATTTACAGCGAGCCACGGGTAATGCTCTGCAAGTCAACAGTGTCGTAGTTAAGGTGCGCTAAAGATGACAAATCAACTTGTTGAGACGTGGGCCATCCACGATCGCATCAACCTGTATCTACTCGAAGCCGTCGAGCCGCAGTCGCTGAGCAGTCATTCAGCTTCGAAGGGCAGAAGCGTCGGCGAGCAGTTCGCTCACGTACACAACGTGCGGCTGATGTGGTTGAAGTCAGCCGCGCCGGAATTGCTCAAAGGTTTGAACAAGATCGAAAACGAGCAGGCGGCGGACAAGAAGTTGTTGGCTAAGTCGCTGAGTGAATCGGGTAAAGCGATTGGTGCGTTGTTGGAACAGAGTCTGGAAGCGGGCGGAAAAGTGAAAGGCTTCAAGCCGCACGCGGCCGCCTTTCTCGGTTATCTGATCTCCCACGAATCACACCATCGCGGCCAGATCGCCTTGAGCCTGAAGCAATCCGGCAAGCCGCTCGACAAAAAGATCAGTTACGGGTTGTGGGAGTGGGGCGTTAGGTAGTCAGGTCCACAAAGAAGCACAAGGGTTTGCGAAACCTCTTGTGCTTCTTTGTGGCTAGAAAAGGTTTTCGACCAGGAGGAACCCGCCGTAGATCGCGGCGCAGACTGCGGTCGCGGTAACAACGTACCAGGCAGGAAGACGATTCTGGCAGGTGCGACAACGCGTTCGCATCCAACTCGCTCGGCGTTGGCAGTTGTGACAGGTCATCTCCGCATTTTGTGACATGAGTCGCACGTCGTTCGCAAGTGCTCCCGTGTTATTTTTTAATTGCGGCCGGTTTCACGTTGGTCCATAAGGGCCAGTGGTCCGAGATTTCGATCTTTTTATCGATGCCGTGATTCGTCGTTTCCAGTCCGCGAACCCACACCCAATCAAGCCTGAATTCAATCGGCACGAGTAAAACGCGGCGGCGAAATGTCGACTGTGTGCCGAACGGCGTTGATAATCCCGCCTTTGAGAACAGTTTGATCGTTTCGTCGTCCGCGCTCGCTTGCCAGGTGTTGAAGTCACCCATCACGACCGCCGGCATCTCCGCCGGGTATCGCGCGAGATCTTCCAATACCGCGTTGAACTGCTCCATTTTTTTGTCGACGGAGATTCGCGTCTCCGCGTGCGCGGAGTAGACGCGCCACTGCGTGCCCTCGATCTCGACTGTGGCTCCGAGTGCGACGCGACGCCGTTTATTCGGACCCGGATTCGGCAAGACGATGCGCCGCACGTCCGACAACGGATAGACGCTCAGTATCGCCACGCCCGTCTCTTCTTCGTCCTTGGGATTCGCAGCCGGCGGCGCTGCCCACGCATAATGCAGTCCCAACTCATCAGCCAGGGTTTTCGCGGTGTTGCTGTGTCCGGTGCGTTTCTTGTGCCGATCCACTTCCTGCAACCCGAGAATCGCCGCGCCGCCAATCTCCGGATCTTCGTGCAGGAGTTTTGCTATACGTTTAAGCTCGTCGCCGCCGCGCCAACGAATGTTGTACGAGACGATCTTGATTTCAGCGTTCTCCGAAGTGTGTTTTCGGAGCGTCGCGGCTTTTCCGGATTCCAGCAGGAGCGAATCAGCTTTCGCATCGCTCACGTCTGCGGGCGCCAAAGCGATTTGCAGCAATAGCAAAAAGACAGTCAGCACGTGTTTTGTTTCTCCTGAAAGATCTCTGACGCGGGTGGTGTTGGGAGAATGAACCGGAATCTCCAAAAACCAGTGTCAGAAGTGTAGACAAACGGTTGCCTTTCAACTCAAGTGCCATGACAAACGATGTGAGCTAAAATCCGTCTATGAGTTCAGATGCAATGCAACTCGATGTGCTGGCGGTATTTTCACACCCGGACGACGCGGAGTTGTCGGTCGCCGGGACACTGCTCAAACTGAAGTCGCTCGGTTACCGCACCGGCGTGTGCGACATGACGCGCGGTGAGATGGGAACGCGCGGCACTACTGAAATCCGTGCGCAGGAAGCACTCGACGCGGCGCGCATCATGAAACTCGACGTGCGCGTAAACCTGGAACAACCCGACGGGCACGTTCACCCGACCGAAGTCGCGCGCACTGCACTCGCGCGCGTGCTGCGAACGCACAACCCAAAAGTCCTGTTGACCACGCACGAAGACGATCCGCATCCCGACCACGCAAACACCTCGATCATCGTGAGACAGGCGGCACGGCTGGCGTCGATGGGCCGTTACGACGAAGAGTCGGGACTAGCGGCAGTGCCGATGCCTGCGATCATGCACTCGCTCTTTTCGCGACGGATCGTTCCGTCGTTCGTTGTCGATGTTTCTGGATTTGTGGACGAAAAGATGGCTGCGATCCGCGCGCATGCGTCGCAGTTTTACAACGAAGCGTCGAAAGAACCACGGACGCGAATCAGCGAGCGGGGTTTTCTGGCGGAGATCGAAGTGCGGATGCGTTACTTCGGATCGTTGATTGGCGTGGAAGCCGGTGAACCGTTCTACGTGCGTGAGGCATTGAACGTCGACGATCCGTTGGCGCTACTGACGCGGCCGATGAATATCTACTCCTAGTTCTTAGCGGTGGCTTTTTTCTTTGGATCAAGTATCGCCCTGGCAATCGCGATCGTGGCGACTGCACGTGGTCCCTCACCCTGGAAACCGCGCGCTAGCTCGACCGCTCGCTCGTAATCCATATTCGCGAGTTGACCAAAGATTCCCTCGAGATCGAATTCAGGTACGTCACTGGTGTGGACTGATGAGCTTCCTTTGCTTTGAAACTTCAACACCATCAAGCCATCTTCGCCAGTGAATCCTTCCGCTGAATTAGCTGCTTTAACGGCATCAAACGTCGCGTCCCAAACACGCGGCACCTCAACCACCTTCAACGCATTTGCAACCGCGATCAAAGCCTGTGGCCGCCCCGGATCAGAAACATCGATCCGGCGCGCTTCGTTCGACGCCATTTCCACCAGTTCAACAGCTTTCTCTTTGTCGGTAGTGGCGAGGTTCTTGGCAGTTTGCGTTAACACCCAAACTTTTTGCAGATGATTCAGTTCGCCTTTTTGGACCAACTCCAGCGCCTGATCCGTAAGTTTCTTCCCGACGGCGTAGACTGCGAGGTTTGGATCGATGTAAGCCTGCAACCCTTTACGCATTTCCGAATCGTCAATCTTGCTAACGAAATCGCGCGCGCGCATGTCACCGCGGCCAGCCAACTGGAAAGCCAGCTCGACGTAGAGTTGATCGCGTTCGGCCGAAGTCTTGGCTCGTTCGATTCGATCGAGTAGTGCCTGTTCCTTTTCTTCGGCGGGTTTCTCCGGGCGGATACCACGGCCCAGCCATTCGTCATTCCGGTTGCGAGTCTCATCAGACACTGTGGCATTCAACGCGTTCAAGTGAGCGCGTAGTGATTCCGCCATCTCTGGCGGTGCGGACTGTTCGAAGAAGGGAAGCAGGCGTTTTATGACGAGATACTTTCCTTCCGGGCCGGATGAAGTTTGATCTTGTCCCGGCAGCGGAAGCGGACGCAGCAGAATCGATGCTGCCGATTGAAAAAACATATTTCGCAGTTCGGGCGAAACGTCAGCCGGTACGATCTTGTCGCTCGACTGCGATGTGTTGAAGCCTTTTCCGCTAATGATGACGTACAGGTACGGCGTGAAGATGTATGAAGAAAGCAGCGAAACAGTGTTGGCGTCTGATTGGGGATCGCGTGCTGATGAAGCCAGCAACGCGGCGTAACGTTCGTCAGCCGCCGCGGAGTTCTTTGCGCGAAGCGTCGAAAGGAAAGTGAGCGAATCAGTGGCGACAACCGTCAGTGCCGGATCGGCAAACTGAAGGGCACGTTCCATCTCGCCGGCCTGAAGCAGTTCTCTCGCCACGCTCAAACGTTGACTCAGCGCTTCATTATTTAACCGTCCGGGCCGCGGATTAGCATTATTGGCGGCTTCGAGTTTCTGCGCCTTCAGTTTTTCGAGAAACTCTTCACCCAGCGCGCGATCGTTCCGCGCGGCAAGGCGTAAAACCTCGCGGCGCAAACTTGGCGGCAACGAAATCGCGTAGCCACCGCCGGTTTTGGTCTTCTGTTGTGCGATCTCCTCCTGGAGTTTTCGCTCGCTCTCGAGATCGGCGCCTTCAGCGGCTTCCCACGCTTTGCGAAACATCAAACGCCCCTGCTCCGCATCGACCGCCCACAACGCATCGGCGATACGCGCTAACGAACGGGCGCGCAATGTTTGATCGTTAAAAGTGCGCGCGTCTGTCGAGAGGGCGATCAGCAGCGATCGCGCTGCTACGCGTCGAGCTCTTTCGCGCCGTTCCTTTTCGGTCAGCGCCGCGGACTTGGGTTGGGCCGATTTTGCCGGTGCAATTTGAGGCTTTTCCGTCGTTTGGGCGGTTAAGGTGACGCACGCAAACAGGAACAGAGCAACGGGAGCAATGCGGAGCAGGCTAAACATACAAACTCCTGTTTTTTTATCCACAGATTACACAGATTGGTAGGAAGAAATCTGTGTAATCTGTGGATTAGACAGCGACAACTTCCAAATCGGGATCGACTTCCTGCTTGAGCATTCCTTCAATCGCCATCAACGTGCCCGTCAACGAACTCGGACAGCTACCGCAGGCGCCCTGGTAACGAATGCTCAACGTGTGTTCGTTCAGACCAAGAACTTCGAGATAACCTCCATCGCCCATCAGCGCGGGTCTGACTTTCTCGTCCAGGATTTCGTTGATCTTCAACAGGCGCGGATCGTCACTGGTGACCGCTGCGATTGAACCACCAACCGCCGCGGCGGCCGCTGCCGCTGAAACCTGGACCGGTTCCGCCGCGCGAATCGGCACCGCGAGCGTGGGCAGCAACTCGTCCCAGTCGCCCTCGTCGTCCTTTTCAATCGTGATCATCCGGTCCATGTAAAAGACCGAAACCACGTGCCCGACGTCAAACAACGACTTCGCCAGCGTGTCATTTTCCGCCTGGTCCGCCGAGCCATACTGCTTCGCGACGCCATTACTGACGGGTTCTCGCAGAATAAACTTCACTGCATTAGGATTTGGTGTCTCTTCAATATCCGCAATTTTAGGCATCGCAAAATCTCCCTGTTCGTCCTTTGTTTCGCTGTTCATTATAGCGACTTTATTAAGGATTAGCAGGTTCGCAGGCGCAGGACTTTTCCGACAGATTTTCGGTAGCTAAATACACATAAAAAAAGTTCGATTGGCTATGCAAGAGTTATTGCTAAAAAACAAAAGCAGGAATATACTCCCGCCCTCACTTGCCCCCCTCTCAGAAGGTGAGTCAAGTTGAGATAGAGGCAGGCGATAGCGAGGGTCGCCTGCCTCAACTATTTTCAGCCGCACTTTGTGCTAAGCTCGGCGTCGCAATGAACATCGGAATTACGGTCTATTCCAGCTACGGCGGCAGCGGAATTGTGGGTTCGGAACTCGGTAAGGAACTCGCCGCGCGCGGCCACACGGTCCATTTCATCGCCTCGTCACTTCCCACGCGACTAACTGAGTTGAACGAGCACGTGCGTTTCCACGAAGTGGAGATGATGTCGTATCCGTTATTTGAACATCAGCCGTACACGCTCGCGCTCGCGACTAAAATGGCGACGGTTGCTGAAGAAGAAAACCTCGACCTTTTGCACGTTCATTACGCAATTCCGCACTCGATCAGCGCGATTCTCGCTCGTGAGTCACTCAGACCACGTCGCCGTTTGCCAGTCGTTACAACACTGCACGGCACCGACATCACACTTGTCGGCGCGGATCGCTCGTACCTGCCGATTACTCGTTACGGCATCGTGCAGTCTGACGGCGTCACTGCGATCTCGCATTTCTTGAAAGAAGCGACGCGCGAGATCTTTCACGTTGACGACATCCGAGTGATTCCAAACTTTGTTTGCCAGTACGACTACGAACGCAAGGAAGTCGATTCGTTGCGTAAAACATTGGCGCCCAACGGCGAGCCGTTGTTGGTCCATGTTTCAAACTTTCGCCCGGTGAAGCGAGTGGTCGACTGCGTGGAGATCCTGGCGCGAGTTTTACAAAAGGGAATCAAGACGCGTCTCGTGATGGTCGGCGACGGCAGTGAACGAACAAATGCAGAGCACCGCGCGCGTTGCCTAAACATTTACGATCAATGCACTTTCGTGGGCAAACAACCGCGAATCGTCGATTATCTTTCCGCGTCGGATGTGCTGTTGTTGCCGTCCGAACAGGAGTCGTTTGGTTTGGCGGCATTGGAAGCGATGGCGTGCGAAGTTCCGGTGGTTGCATCTCGCGTCGGCGGCCTGCCTGAAGTTGTAACTGACGGTGAAACCGGATATTTAAGCCCCGTTGGCGATACGGATAAAATGGCTACGGACGCGGCTCGTCTGTTGACGGACCCCAAGCTGCGTCGCGAGATGGGCCAACGCGCCCGCGATTCCGCGATCTCCCGTTATCGAACTGATGTCGTGATTCCGCAGTACATCAGTTTCTATGAAGAAGTGTTGGCGAAGACTTCCTAAGTTGTAGCAATTCCCTCTTGCTGGCTGATGGAGGAGCCCTCGATGCGAAAGCTGCTGCTCTCACTCACGCTCTGTTTGCAACTTACGTCGAACGGGTTGGCCCAACAACCGAGCCTGCCGCCACCGCCGAAACCACAGGCGCAAAAGCCGGCGCCGCAAGAGCCCGACGACGACGTTGACGTCGTCAAGATAACGACCAACCTGGTCCAGATCGATGCGGTAGTAATCGATCGAAAGGGAATGCAGGTCACTGATTTGCGTTCTCACGAAGTGGAGATGCTCGAGAACGGTAAGCCGCAAAAGATCACAGAGTTCTCCTACATCAGGATCGGCCGGACGGCTGAAGCCGCCGCCAAACCGTCGTCGGAAGAAACCGATCGGACTCCAGTACCTGGACCACCGAACAAACTTCGACGCGAAGAAGTGCGGCGCACGATCGCGCTCGTCATCGACGACTTGCGAATGTCGTTCGATAGCATCCGCTTCACGAAACAAGCGCTGAAGAAGTTTTTGGACGAACAGCTCCAGCCAAACGATCTAGTCGCAATCATTCGCACTGCCGGAGGCACCGGCGCGTTACAGCAATTCACTTCCGACAAACAACAACTCTACACCGCAGTCGAAAAACTGAAGTGGGTCCCGAGAATCGGAAACAGCGCCCAGGCATTCGAGAATATTCGCCAGGAGACGTTGCAGATCGGCGAGCGAAACATGCTCGATAACACCAACGAGCTGGACGATCTCAACCAGATGCGGAAGGACCTGTTTGCGGTCGGAACACTCGGCGCATTGAACTACGTGGTCCAGGGTTTACGCGAGATGCCGGGACGAAAGTCAGTCATTCTTTTCTCTGATGGGTTGCAACTCTTCAACCCGTCAGAACCGTCGGGCAGTTCGCGGATTCTGAATTCGCTGCAACTGTTACTGGATCTCGCCAACCGCGCTTCGGTCGTAATCAACACGATGGACGTCCGCGGGCTGGTAACGTTTGGGCTGACCGCCGTGGACAACACCTGGAACATGAGTCCGGCACAAGTCGAAGCGAAGTTGGCTCAACGAAAAGAGAACTTCTTCGATTCGCAAAGTGGTTTGAATTATCTCGCGGCGCAGACCGGCGGGTTGGCGATTCGTAACACCAACGATATGGATAGCGGCGTCAAACGAATCATGGACGATCAAGCCGGTTATTACCTCGTCGGTTATCGCCCGGACGATTCGACCTTCGACAGCACGAACGGCAAAACGAAGTTTCATCATGTCGCGCTCAAAGTAAAACGGCCGGGCAAGTTTACTGTGCGAACGAGAACGGGTTTTTATGGTGTGACCGACGAGCAAATGAAAGCGTCGAAAGAAACGCCGCGGCAACAACTAATTGGCGCGTTGCTTTCTCCGTTTGCGGCTTCCGGAGTTCAGTTGCGTTTGACTTCGCTCTACTCCAACGAAGCGGCGCAGGGTTCTGTGTTACGCTCGTTCTTGCACATCAAAGCGAGCGACCTGACGTTTACTAAACAAACCGACGGAACGCACAAAGCGGTGTTTGATCTAATGTCGGTGACGTTTGGTGAGGATGAAAAGTTGGTCGATCAAGTTGCGGATCAGCATACGATCACATTGAGCGATGCGCTGTACCAGAAGATCGTGCGGTATGGTTTCACCTTTAACACTACTGTGCCGATCAAGAAGGCCGGTGCTTATCAGCTTCGAACTGCGTTGCGCGACACTGCGAGCGGCCGAATGGGATCGGCGACGCAATTCATCGAGGTGCCGGATATCGACAAGGATCGTTTGCTGACTTCCGGCTTGTTGGTAAAGGGCATGCCGTTGGACCAGTACCTGAAGGGAGATGACGCCGCTGAAGGTTCCGACCCGATGGCGAACACTTCGGTGCGGCAGTTTCGCACCGGAACGGCGATGGTCTATGCGTTGGCGATCTACAACGCCAGGATGGATAAGACCAGCGGCAAACCAAATCTGACGATTCAGGCGCGTTTGTACCGCAATGGCGAACTCGTTTTTACTGGAAAAGAAGTTCCGTTTGAGCTTCGCGATCAGACAGATCCGAAACGATTGGGAGGTGGCGGAGCGATACAATTAGGCACGGAGATGAAGCCCGGCGAATATGTGTTACAGATCGTAGTGTCTGATCTACTGGCGAAA
>DATEHX010000059.1:0-28501 GCA_035279345.1 Pyrinomonadaceae bacterium
AGTGGCTTGCAAGAGCGTGGCGGCGTGACTTTCGTGCTTAGGGGATAAGTGCATGATGACGACGAACGCTATCCCGCTATTGGCCGGCATGTGAGTAAAAAAATCTTTCAATGGCTGCAATCCGCCTGCCGACGCGCCCAGTCCAATCACGGGAAAAGGCGTAGTCGTTTGGGAGATTGGCCCAACCTTCATGTCCGGGTTTTGGTTTACGCTCTCAGCCATACATCTCCGATAGGGTCCGCAGCGTTTTGTGATGACTGCTGCACGCGCTCGATCTTCGGCTTTAGCATACGCCGTTAGCGCGAGGGCGGGAATCCTGGCGGTGTCGAGGGCAGCGGTCTTGCTGCCAGGCACACGGCGCGCCGAGGGTTTAGACTGCCCGTAACTGCGCTACTCGGGAGAGCGATGGCACCTCTATTGCTCCGAGAAATTATTGCCGCAAAATGTCCTGAATGGATGCTCGGTCTGAGCAACGCAGCTACAGAACGTCTGTGGCGATATGAGGGAAGGTGACAGGATGCAGAGCGTTCCAAGCCTTGGTCCATTCGATAAAGAAACGGGCCATGTAAATGCCATTATCGATACACCTAAGGGCAGTCGAAACAAATTCGAGTTTGATGAGCGGTTGGGACTTTTCAGGTTAGGCGGTGCGCTTCCGCTAGGATCCGTTTTTCCGTTCGACTTTGGCTACGTTCCCTCAACGCAAGGCGGCGGCGGAGATCCACTTGATGTACTGATATTAATGGACGAGCCAGCGTTTACGGGCTGTCTTGTGGCCGCGAAACTGATCGGCGTGATTGAGGCGAATCAGACGGAAGATGAGGTTACGACTCGCAACGACCGGTTGATAGCAGTGGCGGCTGATTCGCGTAATCACTCGCACATCGCTTTCTGGGTGATTTGAACACGAACCTGATTCACGAGATCGAACAGTTTTTTGTTTCGTACAATCGGACTAAAGGCAAGAGATTCGAAGTACTCGGCCGGTTTGGTCCTGCTCGTGCGACTAAACTCATTAACAACGCTCACAAGAAGTTTCGTGCTACTTCGTCAACTAATACCGAGATTCCCTCTGGCTTTGTGAGATAGCCTTGAGCACCAGCGTTGCGCGCTATTCAGAAGATCTTAGGTGAGCAAGTCCATCATGCGTGTATGTGCGTTAGCGCACTTAACTAACAACTACCTGTCTGTAACGAAACCACGCGACGCCGCATCGCGAGCGACCGCCAGATAGAACTTTAGTTAGCCCTTGGAGGCAACCGACTCAGGTTAACACCAGCAATGGGTTTTGAAGCCGATGCGGCATAACAAAAGTTTTCATTGATAACGTCCTACTTAGCCGTCAAAGCTGAGTTTACCTGAACAATCGGGAGGTGAAGTTAAAGTTTGCATTCTGAGAGGCTAGCTACGGCTAGCCTTTTTCTTTAGCGGAACCAAACTTGCCGTGTTTCCAGGTTCGAAGTCTGAAAGGAGCAACATGAACGCTTTTACTTTACTTAAAGACGACCATGAAAAGGTGGCCGGAATTTTAGAGAAGATCGATGAAACAACCGAACGTGCAACAAAAGGCAGGGAAGAACTCTTCGCACAGCTCAAAAATGAACTGGATGTTCACGCTCGAATTGAAGAAGAGATCCTTTATCCAGCTCTTGAAGAATACGAGGAGACGCGTGCCATATCACTCGAAGCCTATGAGGAACACGCACTCGTTAAGCAATTATTAGAAGAGCTGGCAGCGGCACCCAAGGATGATGAACAGTGGACGGCGAAGTTTACAGTGCTTAAAGAAAACGTTGAGCACCATGTGGAAGAAGAAGAAGGGGAGATGTTTCAAAAGGCCCGCAAGGTTCTCAGTGAAGACGAAATAGAAGAGCTGGGAGAGCGCTTACAGGAGGCTAAGCAAGTTCAAAAATCGGCAATGGCTGGATAGGTCTTGCGAAGCGGAGGTGCAAACGAGTGTCAAGGAGTGGACCAGTCAGAACCTTGCACTCGGATCAACCCTGCAAACAAGTAACGAGCACAACAAAGATCGGCACATGCGGCTTCGGTGTGGCGCAGGCCGAATATGCGCGTACCTTTTCATGTGTCGAAGTTCAGCATACCTTTTACGAGCCGCCCCGACTAACGACACTAAACCGCTGGCGGACGGAAATGCCTGCCGACTTTGAGTTCACTTTGAAGGCTTGGCAATTGATCACTCATGAGGCCAAGAGCCCTACCTATCGGCGACTCAAACGAAAACTCTCCGAGACTGAGAAGACAGAGGCCGGGTGCTTTAGAGCAACGGAAATAGTGAACGAGGCCTGGAGAGCGACGCTCGCTGCGGCACAGGTGCTAAAAGCCAAAACAATTCTTTTTCAGTGCCCGTCCAGTTTCAAACAAACTGCAGAGAACATTGCCAGTATGGAAAAATTCTTCTGCTCTATCGATCGACAGGATCTCAATTTGTGCTGGGAACCGCGCGGAGATTGGGATGTAGGGATAGTAAGATCAATTTGTGTGAGCCTTGAATTGTGCCATGTAGTCGATCCATTCATTGGCCAGACTGTGACTCCGGACAAATACTACTTTCGACTTCACGGCAGGGGTGGCTGGCGTTACCAGTATGAGCTGGGCGAACTTAAGGAATTGGCGACATCACTTGTTAAATCGAAGCGCGGTTACGTGTTCTTTAATAATAGTAATATGACCGACGACGCCTTGAAATTCTGTCAGCTGCTGGGCGATCGAGATCACCTTCATTAAGTCATGTTCAAAATGGTGATGCCAGTGAAATATACTTCGCGCTCGCTACGTGCGATCATTGGGGGAGTCCGTACCGGCAGCGCAGGTTTAACGGTTTTTGTTGAGAAGGCGCGACCAGAGGCTTTAACTGATCAATGTCTTCGTAATAACAAATCCACTCAAGATCGTTAACTTTTCCATCAGTCCCTTGCAGATCCTGCGGGGCGTTTTCAGGCCTTACAACGAGCGGCGTGTTGCCGTCATATGGAATGCTCGCGCAAGCGATGTCCAATGGTTAAAGCTTCCTCGGGCAGTTTGCCTAAAGATTGACTAAAAGCACGATAGCGGGAACACAGGACGACAAGGGTAAGTCTTTGGAAAAGCAGAGGATTGCGGTATCATATCGCTCCGATAAAAAAGAGTGCCCGCTTGGCTCAGCATGAGGGCAATCACCTGTACATTGCGTCGATAAAGCACTTATCTTTTCCACCTACCTCTTGATTGCGCTCAAATTGCGCTGTTTTCTTCGAGGTCATATAGTGTTGACCCTAAGCGAGATTAATCTCATAATCCGGCCATGACAGAGAAAGAGATCGTGCTGGAAACCATTCGTGCCCTACCGGATGACTGTTCGCTGGAGGAAATCGCTGAACGAATTGAGTTTATGGCCGCGGTACAGAAAGGTCTCGATCAACTCGACAGGGGCGAAGGCATACCTCACGACGAAGTAAAAAAACAGCTGGCCTCATGGCTTACAAACTAATCTGGTCTCCCGTTGCACGAGACGACCTTCACGATATAGTCGTCTTCATCGGGCGCGACAATCCAAATCGCGCCATGTCGTTCGGGTACGAGCTGATTTCGGAGACAGATCGCTTGCAGGAATTTCCGGAGTCGGGTCGCATCGTTCCCGAGTATAGAAACAATCAAATTCGCGAAATCATCTTTCGGCCGTATCGAATCGTCTACCGAGTTGATGACGAGCGAGGGTTCTGTGAAATTGCACGCGTTTGGCATTCATCCAGAGGAATTCCGAAACTATAAGATTGGGCGTGAGGCACGCGTTTAGAAGGTCGCCGAATAAGCACCTCATTGGAAGTAAACCTGTCGGAGAACTGACGCGGCTCGTGTGTTTGATTATTCGCTGACGCGCATCAGTTTTAGTACTGCCAAAGTGACAAAGATTCGTGGATTTCACTGCCTCCAAGATTCACAATACTCGGAGGATAAACGAAGCGCTCGAGCCTCACATATAAGATGAAGATATCGACAAATAAAATGAAGAGGCGGGGTGTTTTTTATAGCCCATCTGATGTCGCAGATCTTCTGGTCGATTGGGCAGTAAGGGCTCCCAACGAACGAATTCTAGAGCCCAGTTTCGGCGGCTGTGAATTTCTTTCATCTATAGAAAGACGACTGGTTACGCTAGGGTCAATTCGACCATGGCGACAAATGTTTGGATGCGACGTCGACGCGAACGCTTTCAAGCAGCATCTCGCACGACTGCAACCAAGGACTCTCCGAAGAGAACAATTCATAAAAGAAGATTTCTTAACGCTAACTCCGAGAGATTTTTCGCAAGACAATTTTGATGTATTAATCGGAAATCCGCCGTACGTCTCGCAGCACAATATGTTCAAAGTGCAGCGAGTTTCGCGCGAGCGTGTTGAGACCTCTGGGAACTTTAGACTATCGCGCATGGCCAGTCTGTGGGCTTACTTCGTTCTTCATGGCTTGAGATTTCTGAAACCCGGAGGAAGGATGGCATGGCTTCTCCCCGGCAGTGTTCTCCATGCAAACTACGCAAAAGAATTACTTCGCGAAGTTTCCCAACACTTCGACCGAACAATTGTGATTTCTCTAGAGCAACGACTCTTCTTATCAGATGGGACATCCGAAGCTACACACATCTTGCTTTGTGATCGCAACATCTCCACTCGGGCGGGCAAAGTTGAAATCATAGTGGTCGAGAGCATGGCGGAGTGCTCTGGTGTACTGAAGGACTGGACCAATAAGAGATTAACAGGCGCTGTGCTGAACGGGCGTGCTCAACGCGCCTTGACTCCAACTCAAAAACTAAAGGCGTTTGATTCCCTGTCTAAATCGGAATTCACGTATCGTCTGAAAGATGTGGCCACCCTCTCAATCGGCATTGTAACGGGCGCAAATAAGTTTTTCATTATTAACGAAGGAACCTCTAAAGCGCAGAAGCTGCCTGAAAGAACACTTCGTCCAATACTCGCAAAGCTGTCGATGGTCCGGACTTTAACGCTAACACCTAGTGACTTTCGTGTTGCGCGGATAAAGGGTATTCGTTGTTTGCTAGTTGTGCCGCGCAAGAGTGAAACAAGCCGTGCTGTGAATTCATATTTTGAAGGCTTCCCCGAGAGTGAGCGTTCAGCAAATATAACGTTTGCTAAACGTCCGGATTGGCGACTACCTGACGATAACCAAATCCCAGATGCTTTCATGCCGTATATGCACAACACAGGACCAAAAATAATCCTCAATCGTTCCGGAGTGAATTCCACAAATACGATTCATCGATTGTCTTTTAAGCATGGAGTAGATCGAACGAAGCGCAAACTAATCGCGATCTCAATGATAAGCACATTTAGTCAGATCTCCGCTGAAATCGAAGGTCGAAGTTATGGTGGTGGAATTCTCAAGCATGAAATCGGTGAAGCATCAAACATTCAACTACTACTTCCTGGCCAATTATCAAAAAGGTCCATTGACCGAGCATTCACAAGAATTGGTCAACTACTGCGGTGTGGAGATGAGGATAGCGCCCGGATCACTGCGGACGCCTTATTAGCGTCTCAAATTCGGGAATTACGCTCTAGCTCTTTTGTGAAGGCGTTGGACAGGTGCCTAAACTATCTGCGGACGTATCGCAAGCCAAAGAGAAAACTTTGACTTAAAGGTCAGGTTGCTCGCTTAACGGTGAAGCGATACTCAATATAACGTTCAAAATGGCGAGCAATTGCCGGGCCGGATCGCCACGCATAATCACACCCAACTCCATTACGGAACGCAAACTGGAAAACGTGAGATTTGCAGTTCCCAAATATGCTCGAACTCCGTCATCTATAACGGCTGCTTTGAAATGGAAAGTTGTGAACTTTGTTTTTTGCTTATTTCCGCTTTCGCGCCATGCAAAGACTTGACACTTTTCACGTCCACCTAAGCGTTGTAGCAGGAATCTTTTGATCTCAAGATCTTCAGATGGAAAGCGCCCTAGCAGATCAACCCTAACTCCAGCTTCGAGTCTTTTCGCCAGTGCTTCTGCAAGTTCCTTAGCAGTTTGCAAATCCCAAAATGGAGAAGCTAAGACAATTCGGCTCTCAGCGTTTGCAATAAGATCGAGTAGCGTGCCTCGAAGATCCAATGTGTGCATCCGCAGAGCTTTGTCAACCATTTCACTAAGTCCATCCGGAATGGTCGCGCATAGTTGCGTTGACTCACTGCCGGATGGAACAAAGGCAGCCATCGCATCTACGACGCCTTTGCGATAACTTGAGTTATCTGCCAATGCTCCACGGTCAAGCTTGAGATTGGGGCCATCGCGGCGAATCGTTCCGATATCTAATAGGGCCGCTTGTACAACGTTGATTGTTTCACCTGAAGGGTATCGATTCGTAGGAAGTTTGAGGAAAAAGTTGTGGTCTATTACTAAATCATCAGAAGAAGACTCCAATGCATCCTCTGCTAGCTTTAGCAGCCAACCGTGCTGATGAAGGACTTTCGCGTATAGCTCTCCCAAGAGAATCTCACATTTGCCAATAGCCAACTATTTGTTGGTCTGTAGCAATATCAACCCACGGAGCATGTCCACCAATTAAAAATGAGCGTGAGAGACCATGATTGAAAACCCGGCAGGAGAGTTCCGGTGAGTGTAGGCAGCCGTGGCATGCCCCGCGATGGTCGATACATTGGGTGTCATAGAGGCACGTCATCGCCTCATCGTCTAGTTCTCGCAAAAACGTTGCAAGATTGTCGCGCGCCAGGGTTTCCAAACCGCCGAGTTTAAATGCACTAGAATTGTCGAAGATTACTGTCCCAAGTAGTGGTAGGAAGATGTATTCACTTATCGATGTTCGTTCTAAGCCAGCAAACCGGCTGGCCGTGCGCATTGCCGCATGCGATAAACTGTGGATCAATCCGAACACCAGCCGCCTAATCGGACAATTCCAAATATCATCGTAATAACGATCTACAGTCTCCAACGACTGCATAATTCGGATCAACGAAGACTTATGAGGGTTTGGCAGCTCGATGTTGTTTAATCTCAACCAGCTGACGACACGATCCGGTTCGAGCGAGAAGAACAGGCCTTCGTGTTCACCCTCTCGAGCGAGAATTGGCACGGCACCCGCGAGGTCAGGACGTCCTAGCCGTCGTGCTGCATCTTGATCGAGTGAAGGAAACGGTCGAATACGAGTGGGCAAATTCTTTGCGGTCAGCTCACTGTAAGTCGGCTCGAAAGTGCGACGAGTATATCCAAATGATGCAAGAATGACAGGAAGATCAGACATTGCGAGAATTTCTCGCATGCCCAAGCGGGTTATGTCTTCAGTTACTTGTGTTAAAAGGAGCGCCGTCGCACTGCCGCCCTGACGAGCAATCTCAATAGCAGGTTTACAGTCAATCGTTTGTCGGAACGCCAGAGCCTCTTCGATTGCGCGCTCAAGATCAGGCGCAGATGGAACGTCTTCGGCAGTGGGAGGAGTTTGATTAGCCATCACTTTTTTGTATCGCAGCCAGAATCAATTTGCGTATGCGCTCGATTTCATCTGAATCGTTATTCATCTCTGCTTGCTTCAACTTGATTCCTAGTTGCTCAATTGTCGCTCCACTTCCTGATTCGGCAGATGGCCGCTTTTCGGCTGGCAACATGCGGCGAAGTAGTTCGACTTCCGGATCGTCGCCCTGCGTTATTTCAGGTTTGTCCAAACGAAGCATCGACAAAGTTTGGGGATAATAGGTCGCGTTAGCGTTATATCGCGCCATTCGCATCGCGATCCGGGCAACTACAGAACCACTCGCTTCAACTTCCGCATAGCTTGACGCCGACAATTCATCCTTTGTTAGCTCTTCGAGGCAACGCTTACACCTAGCCGTTAACCGGTCTTTCACAATGGTGCCACAATTCCGGCACTCGACTTTCATGTCCTTCACGCGTTCAGTTCGCACAGTCAATGTCAATCGGCCTTCACCTTTGCATTTGCTGCACTGTAGCGGGTGTGATGTTGAAAGCAACGATCCGTCTTCAGCCACTTTTGTCGCTGGCATCCAGTCCCTTATCGGAACAAGTTCACCGCAGCCGTGCACAAAAACCTGACCAAGTTGTCTAATAGAATGTTTCCCGCAGTCTGGACACACCGGCATTTTTGTATCAGGCTTGGCCAACCGGCTAAATTTTACAAAGCTCAGACGAGAACAATTCTGACAAATGAGAGCAGTCTCAAGCACTCTTGCTTCGATCGATTCGGGTGTGCCAATAGCAAAGCTTCCTCGTTGGGTTTTCGGGTTCGGAAATCTCGAATCGACGCTTCCGCCTTTTTGGCGCCAGCGCTCCAACAGCAAATAGATTTCGTCCAGCACGATGTTAGCCTTTTCTTCTGGCCAAACCGCGCTTAGCCGGGGTTGAGTTAGAGTAACGATCGCGAGCCCGTTCTCCCAATCGACTGTGCGCTCTGGCAAGTAGTGAAACAACAGTTGAGATACACCTCGTTGCATAACGAGTGGCGCCCCCGTTGACGTCGCTTCACCATCACTCGTTTGCGAATGTGTTGTCGTCTCGGTTCGACTCATTGCGTTACGACTCCTCAGGCTTATTACCTATTCGAGGTCAGCCATTCATCAATCTCTTGAGTATTTCTTTATCCTTGCTATGAACTCTAATGTATCCAGGGTCGTCGATATCTCGAAGACTCTGCATCGCGCCGAGGTAAGAACCGAGATTTCTCGGTGGACCACTTCTATTGGCAGGCGCGTTAATAACCAGTCGATACGTGTTGCTGAGACGGTTCGCAATCCGATCTTTGTAGCGCTGTGGAGCAGGGGCTTGGTCAGCTCCGTACGATGCCTGAGCCCAGACGAGAATGGTGGTCTCATTTAACGCGTTAGCCTTTGCATGTAACCTTTGCACATCCTCTACGGTGGCGATAGGCGTCGAGGTGTCATGAGCAGCAATTCCCATTAGGTACCCCGCCAATAGCCCCGGCATCGTCCGCTGCAAAGCCGGATCGGGCCAGCGATTCACCGCGGAGGGATCGACCAGACGATCTAAGTACTCGTGGAACTTGCTAAAGCGATCAAAAATGCTACGGTCACGCTCGTTCTGCGGCGTCGCCACAAATATTGAAATCCCTGGGTACTTTCGGCCAACACGGCCAGACGCCTGAATGTATTCGGCAACTAGTCGCGTGAATCCGGCGAAGACAATGATGTTAAATCGATCTACATCAACACCGTGGCCAATTATATTAGTTGTTACCAGTCCGCGAATCCGCTCTTCGGGATTAGCCCTGGGATCCGCCCCACTAATCCGCTGCATAGATTTCGCCATTTCAATGAAATCAACGCCTCCATTGAACATGTCGACGATGAGTTCGCCATGATTGGGAGACAATTGGTTCAGGTCACCTTTCACGCGGGTTTCAATCGCTTCAGCAATCTGGTCAGAGCCTTTTCGTGTCAGTACATATGTTAGAGGCAACTCGTAATAGAAGATCAGTTCTTTAAAATCTTCTCGTGACAGACTGGCAGTCCCGTATTCTAAAGATGCGGCTACAGGATCAGCATCCGCTCGCTCACGTGCCCGTTGCAGCTCTATGTAGATGTTGGAAAGCGTTCGGGTCACGGCTGGGGTATGCTTACGACCAATCCCAAGAACGCCAACAAACATTCGACCGATCTTGTTATTGTTTTGCGTGTAGTAAAAAGATTCGTATGCTTCTGGTCCTGGTGCCGGGAATTGACGGGCACGCTTTAGATACAGCTGGTAAGCATGCTGTGCATACTCTTCGATTGTCGCTGTGGCTGCGACTATCTTCCATGGCATGAAACCCAAACGCTGGGTCATTTCAATAACAGCAGTCTCGTAGTGAGCATCAAAAGCCCCTACTTCTTCACTAAGTAGGTGAAGTTCATCCTGAATTAGAAGGGCCGGGGCTGGATCGTGGAACGGGCCAGCCACAAGCTTCTCCGTTCCGCACGATGATGGAGTACCACCCTCACTCAAAACCCTGGCAGCCTCACATTCATTCTTGTTAGAACCCTTGAAAGTTGCGCCATGACGGTAACAAATCAGGTCAAAGCGCCCGAAGAGATTGGCGAACCGCTGGTTGTATCCAAGCAGAGCGATCTTATCGACAGTAGAAACAATGACAGTCGGGAGGAATCTGTAGATGTCCCAATCAACAATGTAAATGGGAAGCCTGTTGTGACCTTCGTCACAATTCGTATTTGTGCATACATGCTTAATGAGGTGAATGTCTTCTTCATAATCTAATCGCACCTCCGAATCACAGAAGGGACACTCAAAAATGCGCTGAAAACGGGGGTCAACCCCTCTCTTCTTAAACCGACTATGGTCTTCAGAACTTATCCGGTTGGGCGTAACATTGCGTCCTACGAAATCTCCAATCGAAAATCGCGCACCACCGAGTTGCTCTCGTTTCCTTACGAGTTCTGCAGAAGCAAGAGCGCGCCCCAGACGCTGCAATTGTTGAAAAGCTAACAAGCGAAGAGGAAATCTAACGTAAGCCGTAACGCCAAATCGTTTATCTCGCAGCCGATCAAAGAACGCTTGCCAGACAATTAATCCTAGGAATGCTTCGGTCTTACCACCACCCGCAGCGAACCATAAAACGTCAACGTGATCATCACCTGATCGTAAGAGTTCTGGATATTCCCTGGACGCAAGCCCTGGCAATTGGGATACGATAAAAACGATTTGGAATAATCGCCAAGCGTTATATGCACCGCGGGCCGAATGCAGCATGGCTTCGTTCATTAGCAAAAATGCCTGCTTAACCTTGTCGTACTTAGGATCAGCAAGCAGCTGAACGCCACGTTCGAACCGGGTTATTTCCTCCGTGAACGTATTAGCCGCTTTATTAGCTTCGTCATGCTCAACCCCGTTCAATGTTTGGAGCTTCGCCGACCACTCTTCGGCTGAATATCGCTTCATGTCCTCCAAAATTCTCGAAAGAATGGGTACCGGATCTGCTGACAACAACTCAAAGCTCGGCGCAGCATTCGGAATCTCACGTGGTTCCAGGCGATTCACAGTCTTCGTTGGAATCGTTTCAGTTTCAAGAACGACTTCGGTTTCTTGCAATACGCCGCATACATCTGAGTTGATCCCGACGGCAAACATCTCGCGATGGTATCTATAGCTGTCAGGCAATTCGCGAAAAATCGACATTCGATGGGACTGTTTTGGAACAGAGACTTTGATCTTCACTGCGTATAAGTTCGGATCAACAAAGTCTAGATACTGATCTTTTACAGCCTCAGTTTGATTGATGACTCTCAATGCTATCCGAACGCATCCGGGCTGAGTAGGAGTAGAAATCAGCCTAACATCAATGACTGGTCGCCATAGCACGGGTATAGTTGAGGTCCCGAACTCCGAAACCTTGGCATCGTAGGTGGCTTTTTCCACTAAATCCGGTTCTGCAATAGTCAACGTGCGACGACCGGAATAAATATGTGCCTTATCTATCTGGTTCCAACTTGCCGCGATGTCTGCCGACGTGTCTAGCGCAATCCGTCTTCGCGTCCTTAAGGTCTCCAGGTCGATCGATTTGCTTACCGGAGGTAAGTCTTCGCGTGTCCAGGTTGGAACAAACTTACTTACGCGAGGTTGATTATTCTCCGTTGGTTGCGGTTCGTTCGGTTTATTCAATCTAGGTCTTTCCCAAATTTTATGTTCGTTCTGTTCCTCAAAGATCGGGAACCTTCGAACGAAAACGCTCAGCTTTACCTCCACATCAATTAGACGACGTGACATTTCATCTGATACTGCGAGCCACTCCAAACCTATACTTGTTTGCTCATAGGCTGAATCGCGCGGTAGATCGTTAGAAAGTTCGACTTCAACATCCGTGTCATCTAGGCTTACGTCAGTGGAAAACGTTTGGGCATAGTCGTCACCCGACCGTGGTGTAAGGAAGCCCGCTAGGATCTGATCTGAGGGTCTAGCGGTTAAGATTCGTCGGCTATCAGCGTCAAGCCCCTTGCTTCGTTCGGAGAAACGGTGTGTTAGAGCACGAGCGAAGGCGTTAAAGTCAGAATCAAGCAACGGCATAAGTTGATGGTCCCCTCGGCAAGATGACTTCGTCCACAACTGCAACGCGGGCACTCTTTATCAATTCAAGGGCATCCAGACCCCAGTCTCGTTGAATGCGACTGAGAGCACCAGCGTCTAATCGATTTAGATAGGCGGCTCGAATAGCTCGTCCGAGTTTTCTGCCAGCAACTCGGTGGCCTGTACGAACCCGCTTGATTCCGTCAAACATTCTAAACAGACTCTTATCCGGAATTTCTATCTCTAGCGCCTGTGCAAGTCGTAAGAATCGCTCTCGCGAGTTGGGCACACGCGCGTCGGTGTCTTCGGCAACTATCCAAGTCCGAACAGTTGCCGTGGGGACAGGATCTCCAGCTTCCGCGATCCGCGCAGCCACGGCTGACGCCTGAATTTTGCGGCCTGCAATTTGAGCCCTAACAAGCATCAGCCATAGTTGCCTTTGTTCAGCCGCATCTCTTAGAACACCATTATCTAGTGCGCCAATGAGCTGCTCTGAAAACAAACCGCGGCTGTCCTCGTTAAGGAGAATGACCTCGTCTCCAGGGCCTAATTGATTGGCGGTTACGGTTTTTAGATGAGTACCCATTGTTCCGAGAAGATCAAAACGCGTGTTTTCACCGACGTCGAGCCGAGTCCCATCCGTCAAGAAAATGATGACATTAGAAGTGTCCTCCAAATAGGTTTGCATACCACGTTTCGGTGCCGTTGTTACCGTCGGAAAGTCAAACCATGTGGGTGAAATCTCCAAATCCGAAGCAACCGAACGGAGTTGCGCCGGGATTGCTTCGGCAATTGCAATCCCGAGTTTCTCCAGCGCATCGATTCCATCATTTACACCTTGTTCTCTTAGGAAACTGACAAGCTTCCTTGTTCCCCACCAAGCCGCACGCGCCTCAATAGGATCTAATACAAGCCGCACTATTCGCGCTCCACTACTTAGGATCTTATCGATTGTCGGAAGCCCAAAATAACCCGCCACAATTACAACATCCGGAGGAGTCATTCCAAATGCCGAGTAAAAAAATGGAGACTCAATCCGCACACCAAGATCTGACAAAGCGTTTACCGGCAAATCGAGAAGCGATGACATTTCTTCGCGCACTATGCGTGCACTGGTTCCGCGAGTCACAATCAGTATTCCCGAATTTCCAGCCGTATTAATCGCTGTCTGGGTAACAGCTGCGCGCCTCGCAGTTGCCCGCTCCCGATTAGCGGCGATTTGATTTATGAGATCCTTGCCCATTTTCAAGAGATCAGCGTCATCGGTTACGTTCGACGCCATTCGTTCTAGAGCACTCTCAAATCGCTGGATCTCAAGGTCAGAATCTGATTCTCCCAGGGACTGTTGGGACGCCCACCAAGCTCGCTTCGCAAGCTCGATTAGGTAATCCAGAGTGTCTGATCGACCGCGCAGGTCTTCCACAGCGAAATCAAAGTCCCTATCCTCTAGGTAACGGTTTGCTGAAACGCTTAAGGTTGCTACGTCAGTTATCGTTGGGGCAGTTCCTACAGTGACAATCTCTGCAGATTGCAATGTATTTGATAAGTCGAGTGCTAGTAAGTCACTGGGGCTGGAGGCGACTATCACTGTAGGCTCATTTGACGCGCGCACGGAGAGAATTGTCCGGATCGCATGAAGAGCCTTCCGACCGCGGACACCTTGTAGATTAACAAGAAGTAAATCGACGGCAGCGAACTGCTGGGCGGCTAGACTCGACACACCTCCTCGCGGAGGCACCAAAAGGAAAGGGCGATGAGCGTTTCTTGCAGCCAGTCGACCGAGGACCGATCGATTCCCTTTGATTATCTCGCCACTTGTCGAAGCAGTATCAACCGCAAGGAAAGAGCAACCTGGCAAACTGAGGTCTTTTAGTTCTTCCCAGCGTTTTTGGTAACCCTGCTCCCAATCGGGGATCTTGAAATCACCCGCTTGGTTAGTTCCAGCCTGGCCCCGATTCCGCCGGGCGCGTTCTCGTGCTGTTGCAGCACTCTTGACGCTATAAGAGATAGTTGATCCACAGACGATCGCTTGATCGCTAGCAAAGTACGGCGCAAATCCGAATGTCGCGTTAAGCGGCAACGCTTGTATGCCTTCTAACCACTTTAGGTGGAGATGGAATGGCAGAAGCGCGATGCTCGACGTTCGTTCCCAAAGCTGCAGAGCAATTACGGTTGATTTTGTCTCTATAGCATGCTGAACAATCGGTACGAATCGACTAAGTTGACGATCGATCAGATCAACGGTGGGGCTCGGCTCTGATGTTTCTGGTGTGCCCTTTGATGGATTTAGACTCGGTAAGGAGTCAGGCATAAATGAGGCGTCTACACCGAGCAACTTGAAGCTCGGCGCATTCCTAGGATGGCTATCTCTATAACATGTTCGCGGCTCGCGTAATGCTGAACTTACTTCAACCCTGAATTGCATTGCTTTCGTGAACGCGCGGCAAAGCGTCCGAGATTGGGCCAGCGGGCTCCCTCGTCGCTACTAAAGAAAACATCGCCCGTAACTATATGATTTTGATAGCGAATCATTACGCAGTGATTCAAGCTGAAGCTGCTGTACATCGCCAATGACCGTGGTTTGTTCGCGAAGTTTGCGAGCGTGGGAATGGGTCATTAATCGGTTCCGAATTAGGGATACGTTGTCGTGCGTTAATGATTCTAAATTCCACTGAAAGAATGTAAACGCTCAATTGGCAATCATCCTGTCTCGCGCAAGTAACGGCGCAAGACATAAAATGCCGATCCCTCGTTAACGATCAATCGCCGACATTAACTTGTAACCGGCTCGCCGATTGGAACATGAGATCAGCAGCAGTCGGTCGGGACTGCGTTTGTGTCGAGTCTTGCCACCCATTGAGAGAACTGGGCGAGAACGATTGCCGATTGTAGCACGACACCGATCAAGGCAGGGCCGACATGGCTTGTATCCACTTTCTTTTGCGTGAGTCTCTAAAAAATCGACATTCAGTGCGAAACGGCATCATTAAATGGGTCGTAGAGGTGGGATTGCTCTACCGCTGACGCAAAGAGCACGCATGAAGAGTGGACAGCGGCAACTCGATTAAAGGCGCATACCAAGTGAACAATGCACGAACAGCGTTGCGCTCTTCTTGCGCTCTTTTAAGAGCCATGAGCGCCATGCGCGCTATCAGAGCCACCCTCCGGAACTCTCTAGACTGTTGAAAACAAAGCAACTTGTTGTGTAGACTACGCTTACCGAAAAGGATTGCCCGCTTGGCTCAGCGGTAGAGCACTCGCTTCACACGCGAGGGGTCAGTAGTTCGAATCTACTAGCGGGCACCAAGCTCTAAGAACGGGCGACGTTAGTCGCCCGTTCTGCTCTATGCACCCGAACCAGAAACATCACGAACTGCTGTTCACCTACGGCACGCTACAAACCGAAGCGGTCCAACTCGCAACGTTTGGACGGAAATTGGACGGAACCGAAGACGCCCTAATCGGGTATCGCTTGAAGATCATCACGATCGACGACCAATACTTCATCGCTTCGACCGGTACTGCCGATCACCGCAATCTGGAGTTCACTGGCGACTCAGCAGATTCCGTCGCAGGCACTGTGTTCAAAGTCACTCAGTCCGAACTCGAGCAAGCCGACGCTTACGAACCCGACGGCTACAAACGCGTGCTGGTCCAACTGCGATCAGGCGTTACAGCGTGGGCATATATGACATGCAACCGACAAACTACGGCGCCACTGACGAAAGATCCGTATTGAACATATCAGCCACGCACTTCCAACTTCCGTCCGCCTGCTTCCGCCAAACTTCCAGATACTTCCCTTTATCAACTATCGGACGCCCGCTCGCGTCGGTCTCGCTGAGTTCGTAGGTGCCGGTCACCCAACCCAAGTCGCCGGAGACCTCCACCTTCGTCGCCTTCCAACCACCACCAAATCCAGGCACGCTGAACATTCCCTGCCACATCGTACGCGCACCTTGTTTGCCCTGAATCGTCGGAATGTTTGGCGGCAGGATGAGCGCGTCGTCAGTGTAGTAAGAGACGGTCTTCTCAAGATCCTTTGCGCCGGCCGCCTTGGACCACTCCGCATCGAGATTTCTCAAGGTGGCTTCATCGGCCGCACGCGTATCGGCTTGCCTTTGACACGCAGCAAACAACGACAACAGGACCAGAACAGTGACTACACGGGGAGTAAACGATCTGAGCATCAACGGGAACCTCGGTTGTGGATTCGGCAGAACTTATTCGGGCTCCGATGATACTTCGGAAACCTCGTTCACGCGACTTCCACGCGAATCGCAACAGAGAACTACTATTTAGTCTTGAGGCTCGTTGCCGTTTGAGCGCTTCGACTCGCGATACCAGCGATGGCCCGAAGCATACTCGCGATCGGTCGGACGCAGGCGCGACAACGAACGATTCGGATCGATGTGCGCGCAGGCCACGTGAACGGCACTGATTACCGCCATCGGCGCAACGTAGGAATTAAGAAAGGAAGGACTCACAACCGGCGCGATCAAATACGAATCACAATAGCGCGCGATCGGCGACGTGCTGCTGTCAGTGATGCCAAACGTCGGGACACCCTGCTTGCGCGCGCGCTGCACTGCTTCAACCGTGTCTCGCAAACACTGGCCAAAACTGATCGCGATCAGCACGTCTTTCGACGTCAACACCTCAACCTTGTACTGCAGGTTCCCACTACTCCCGATCGGCGCCTCAGCATCGAAACCGAGCGCGAGCAATCCATACGCGAGGTAATACGAAAGCGACGAAGCGAAATCCAAACCGACCACCAGCACGTGACGCGAACGCTTGATGATCCGCGCGAGTTCGATCACCTTCTGCTTGTCGAGATTGCTCTTGAGAATGTTGAGATTGTCGAGTGCCTTATCAAGCGCCTGGTCCACGTGATCCGCAACGCTGCGCTTCTCGCGCGTCGCCGCTTTCAGCACCGTGTAAGGCGTGATGCGCGCGACGAAGTGCTGCCTCAGCGCAGCCGCAAACTCCGCAAAACTCTTGTAACCGAGAACCTGCGTGGTGCGCAGAATGGTGGTCGCATCAACGTGATAACGCTTTGCCATCTCGCGTGAGGAAAGAAAACAGGTTTCGTCCGCGGAGTCGAGAATGTCACGCACGAGTCGTTGCCGGCGGCCGTTCAGCTTCGATCGCGCGTTGGCAAAACGGGCGTCGAGCGCGGTCGGCACGGTCTTTCCGTCAACACCATCGAGAGCCGCGAGCGCCAGCTCCGGTTTCTCGTGCGAGTTGGATTTCTTCTTCCTTCTACGCGGTGAAGTTTTTGACTTTGATACGCTCAACGTTCTCTGTGTTCGCACTAAGATAGTCGAGGTCGACGGCGAAGCCCAACCCGGGACTCCGCGGCACGTCGACAATTCCATTTGCACTGACCGTGACCGGAGGAACAATCACATCGCGCGCAAAATAACGCGAGCTCGCGGAGATGTCACCCGGCAAGGTAAAACCGGGCAGACTCGCCAGCGCGATGTTGTGCGCGCGTCCGATCCCCGATTCGAGCATGCCGCCACACCAAACCGGAATTCCCTTTCCGTAACACAAATCGTGAATCGCCAGCGCTTCTGAATAGCCGCCCACGCGGCCGATCTTGATATTGATGATCTGACAACTGCCGAGGTCGAGCGCCTGTCTCGCACGCCGCGCACTCGTAATGCTTTCGTCCAAACAGATTGGCGTTCTCAACGCGGCTTGAACCTTCGCGTGATCCACCAGATCGTCGTGATCGAGTGGCTGCTCGATCATTAAAAGGTCAAAGTCGTCGAGCGCCTGCAAGTGGGGCAGGTCTTCAAGCCGGTACGCCGAGTTCGCATCCACTGACAGCAGTATGTCCGGGTGACGCTGGCGCACTTCACTCACGACCTCAACATCCCAACCCGGTTTAATCTTCAACTTGATCCGTTGATAACCAAGCGCGAGATACTGATCGACACGCCGCAACAACTGCTCCAGCGTAGGCTGAATCCCCAAACTCACTCCCACCGCGATTGCTGGACGCGTTCCACCTATCAACTGCGACAGCGACTCACTGCGCGACTGCGCGAGCAGATCCATATACGCGAGTTCCAATCCCGCCTTCGCCATGTTGTGCCCGCGAAACGGTGCGAAGCGCGCGTGAAGATCTTCGAGATCAGTCAACGGCCTCTCGAGCATCGCAGGCGCCAGGTAATCACGAATCACATGGCGCGCGGTGCCAACAGTTTCATAACTGTAGCGCGGCTCTTCCGCGGCCACGACTTCCCCCCAGCCGGTCAACCCCTCGCCGCTCAAACTCACGAGAAAGATCAATCGCGACTCGATACTTCCGAAGCTGGTTTCAAACGGTTCGTTGAGGCGCAACCTCACCGTGCGCACTTCAATTTGCTCAACTTGAAACTCATCGAAGCCCGATCGAGCACGTGGCGGAGACACCGCAGCGTCAATTTGCATGGCCGCGCACGATAGCAAATCGCGCTGCATAACTCAACACGATTTGCAGCACTTGTAGCATGTATTGACATAATGCAGCACGTGCGGTATATAACGCGCATCTTTTATCCAACTGAGCAGCGTCTCTCCGTCGTTTGAAAGCGGCCCCCTTCTATGAGACTAGAAAAACTTATTCGCTTGTTTGGGCAGTTGCTACTGGTCGTAGCACTCGCTCAAGTCTCCTTAGCTCAAAACGGATCCCTTAACGGCTTTGACGACTACGTCAATAAGGCGATCAAGGAATGGGAAGTACCCGGCGTGGCGATCGCGATCGTGAAAGGCGATCAGGTCGTGCTCACTAAGGGTTACGGCGTGCGGAAACTCGGCGAGACCATCCCGGTTGATGAGCAAACGCTCTTCGCAATCGGTTCTTCGTCGAAAGCGTTTACGGCAGCCGCGATTGCCCTGCTGGTCGACGAGGGCAAAGTGAAATGGGACGATCCGGTGACGAAATATCTGCCGGGCTTCGAGATGTACGACCCATACGTCACGCGCGAGCTAACCGTACGCGATCTACTGACGCATCGGAGCGGGCTTCAACGCGGCGATTTACTTTGGTATGGAACTGAACGCGATCGCGATGAGATCGTGCGGCGCGCGCGTTTTATCAAACCGAGTTGGAGCTTGCGCAGCACGTTTGGCTATCAAAACATCATGTTCCTCACCGCGGGACAGCTTGTCTCACGGGTTAGCGGCAAGAGTTGGGACGAATTTATTCAGCAGCGCATCTTCACGCCGCTCGCGATGACCTCGAGCAGCACCAGCATTAACGCCTTCAAAACCGCAAACAACGTCTCCAGTCCGCATTCAAAGGCTAACGAAAAGGTACAGGTGATTCCCTGGCGCAACATCGACAACATCGCGCCCGCGGGTTCGATCAATTCCAACGTCGTAGACATGGCTCAGTGGGTGCGGCTGCAATTAGGCCAGGGCACTTTTCAAAATCAGAAGATATTCACACCCGCCGTCGCGAAGGAAATGCACGCGTCGCAAACCGTAATTCGTAACGAGCCTCCCTACTCAATCTGGTATCCCGAGGCCCACTTCATTAACTACGGCATGGGTTGGTTCCTGTCTGACTATCGCGGCCGCAAAGTGGTCGAACACGGCGGCGCGATCGACGGCATGCGCGCGCAAGTCGCGTTGATGCCCGAAGAAAAAATCGGGCTCGTGGTGCTCAGCAACATGGGCGGCTCGTTGTTGCCCGTCGCGATGATGTACCGCATTTTCGACACGATGCTCGGTGCGCCGTCACGCGATTGGAGCGCGGAACTGCTCAAGACAGTCAAGACGCTGGAAGAGCAAGCCAGAGCCGCCGAGAAGAAGCAGGAATCCGAACGCGTCGCCGGCACGAATCCTTCGGTGGCACTCGACAAATACGCCGGCACTTACCGAAACGATCTATATGGTGAGGTGAAGGTCGCTCTCAACAACGGCAAGTTGAATCTCCGTTTTGGACCAGCGTTCACCGGCGATCTCGAACACTGGCATTACGACACTTTCCGGGCGCGTTTCGGCACGGCCGGAGAGACGAAAGTATTAGTGACGTTTGCACTGAACGCTCAGGGCAAACTCGACACGTTAACGCTCGGCATGCCGGGCATGTCCGACTATCCATTCAAGCGCGTTGCCGAAAGTAAACCTGTTGAAGGAGGCAAGTAGTGATGAAATTCTTATCGCTTTTGACCGTTCTTTGTTTGGGAATGATCTTGATTCAACCCGCCAGCGCGCAGACCACCACCGCCTCCATCGAAGGCACGGTGCGGGATCCGCAGGACCGCGTGGTCGCTGGAGCGCAAATCATCGTGAAGTCGGAAGCGCGCGGTATCGAACGCACGACGACTAGCGACGAAAGCGGCTTCTATCGCGTCACCGCACTACCAGCCGGAACTTACTCGCTTGCCGCATCGCATACAGGCTTCGCCGCGCAGAGTTTTCCGAACGTCGAACTGACTGTTAACCGCACCGTCACGATCGATGTGGAACTCGAAGTTGGACCAGTGCAAGAGCGCGTCAGCGTCACTTCCGAAACACTGGCCATCGATCCCACAACGTCAGCAACCGGAGCCACCGTTACACCGCGCCAGATCACGGAAATGCCGGTTAACGGCCGCAACTATCTCGATCTACTGCAACTCGTTCCTGGTGTCGTAGTCAATCACCAAGCCAATGCCGGTTCCGACAATTCAACACCGGTGCTCGGCGAACGCGCGGGCAATAACAACTTCATGATCGACGGCCAGCCAAACAAGAACACGGTCACGGGCGGCGCCGCGGCGCAGTTTAATCAGGAGACGATCGCGGAGTTTCAGGTACTAACGGCGGGTTACAAAGCCGAGTTTGGACAAGCGTCGGGCGCAATCGTAAACGTGATCACGCGCAGCGGTGGTAACGGTCTTCACGGCGTTGGCTCGATCTTTCATCGCAACGATGCGTTCGATTCATCCAACTCGCTGACGCCGGACCAGGATGCTCCCGAACTACGCAGATACGACTACAGTCTCGCGCTCGGTGGTCCAATCGTGAAAGACAAAGTTTTCTTCTTCGGCTCCGGCGAACGCATCACTGAGCGCCGCGTTTTGAACTTCACGTTCCCGAGCACGGGCAACGCACAAGCGAACCAGATCCTGCGCGACTTTGAGACACCATTCGACAATCCATCGCGCACTTACGAAACGCGCGGCTTCTTTAAATTGGACGAACAGCTCGGCGGTCATCGTTTGTCACAGGAAGTGAACTACACGAATGGCGTCGTCAAAGAATTTCTGCCGTTGTCGAATGCAAACAGTTTGCCTTCGCGCAGAAACGACACCAGCGCGCGCAGTCTGCTGCTTGGCTTCAGCGACCTCGTGTTGTTGGGCGATCAGAGTAATCCGTGGGTGTTGACGCTGCGCGGCGGTTATCGTGGTGATAGATCAAACACGTCACCCGCGCATCCGGAAGCCGGCGCCGGTACTACGTTCAATATCTTCAGTTCGTTCACGACCGGCGGCCTTGCCGGCGATTTGGGTTCGGTGCAGTTTGGCAATCTCAACACGCCGTCGTTCCTGGACCAGAAGTACACTTCCTTTTCCGGAAACGTCGCGAAACTCTTCGACGCGCATAACATGAAGTTTGGTTACGGTTTTCTGCGCACCGTAGTCGACGGCGTCGAATCACAAGTAAACCAACTCCAACTCTTCGCCACTGCCAACGATTTTCTGACTTTTGGACCAATCAACTCCGGGTTCTTTACGGTCACGACTGTCGGTGGACTGACGCCCGCAGCCAACGAGATCCACCTGCGTAACAACTACCACACGATCTTCGCGCAGGACGACTGGAAGTTTCGTCACAACCTGACGCTCAACTTCGGCGTGCGCTGGGATTACGATTCCGAGTTCCTCAAGAAAGACAACATCTCTCCGCGCGTCGGTTTCGCGTGGGCCGCCACACCGAGAACCGTTGTGCGCGGTCACTTCGGACGCTTTTACGATCAGTTCCGTTTAGGACTCGCGCGTGCAGTGCCTTTCTTTGGCGGTGCGGATCAACGCGTGGTCCAACCCTTTTCGTATCCGCGTGGTTTCTTTGGCGTGCCGACGATCGCTCCAGCGGCTATCAACGCTTCCCTATTTCCCGGCGGACTCTGCGTTTCAACCAGTCTGACTGACGCACAGATCGCCGCGGGCAATGTCGCGTGCCCGTTTTCGCCCGGACTCTTCATCGGTATCGATCGGCTCAACAGAGTCGTCGCACCCGGTCACGCGTTGATTCCGGCAAACTCAGTGATCAATATCTCAAACATTCAACAACTCTCCGGACTGAGCCCGCAGCAGTATGCAGATCAAGCGAGCGTTGCAGTCGGCAAAGCTCCCGGCTTCTTTTTCTGGGGACCGTTTGGCGCGCTGACTCACGCCGCGATTCCGCCACAACTCTTCCCGACGAGTATTGACGGCAGTTTCGATACGCCTTACACAACCAGTGTCGGCATCGGTGTCCAGCGCGAGATCGGCAAGGATCTCGTGGTCCAGGTCGACTACTATCACCGTGAAATAAACAATCTGCTTGGCGTGCGCCAATCGAATTTGACGTTTAACTCCCGCGCCGGCGCGCGCACTTTTCTCCCACCGTTTACGGCCGGGGCCATCGCTACTTTCGGTCCGTGGTACAGCGGCGTCTACGACGGTTTGATTGTCAGTTTCAACAAGCGTCTCAGCCGCCGCTTCGTGCTGAATGGCGATTACGCTTACGCGAAACAGACCGACAATCAGATGGGCATCAACAATCTGCCGTCCGATAGTTTCATCGGGGTCGCGACGGTCGTTTCGAGCGTTGAGGCCGGCGTGTTGAGAACGAACGCGAATGGTCCATACACGCGCGCGAACGGCCGTTTTGTCGCTGCCGCGGGCTCCTTTGTTAATGGGCCCGATCTGGACAAGGGGCCGTCTGACCTTTCGGTCAATCACACTTTTCAACTCAACGGCCTGTTGTCGTTGCCGTGGCAGGTGCAAATCAGCGGCATCTTTCGCGCGCAGAGCGGATTTCATTTCAGCCGCACAGGCTCCTCCGCTGATCCCGACGGTAATGGTACTCTTCAGGGCATCGATCTCGTTGCCGGCCGCAATGCGTTCACGTCGCCGCCGTACGTCAATCTGGACATGCGCTTCACAAAGCGGTTTGATATCGGCGAGCGATTCAAGGTGCACGCGCTGTTCGAGGTCTTCAACTTCTTTAACCGCCAGAATCCGGCGGCAGTTGAGACTGTGGTTCCGGCGGCTTTCGGTACGTTGAAGCAAGTGCTACCCGGACGTGAAGGGCAAATCGGGTTAAGAGTTGAGTTCTGAAATTTCCATTCGCCAGATTGAGAGTTTCAGCGAGCTACGCGCGGTTGAGGAACTGCAAAAAGAGGTTTGGGGCGTTCCCGATCTCGATGTCGTTCCGCTAACGCATTTGATTGCCGCGAAAGCTGCGGGCGGCGTACTGCTCGGCGCTTTTGATGACCAGACACTCGTCGGGTTCGTCTACGGATTCGTAGCCGAGGAAGACGGCGAGATGGCCCATCATTCGCACATGCTTGCGGTCAAGCACGCGTATCGCAATTTCAATCTCGGTTATAAATTGAAGCTCGCGCAACGTGAGGAAGTGTTGGCGCAAGGGATCAATCTGATTACGTGGACGTTCGATCCGTTACAGAGTCTGAACGCGTATTTCAACTTCACGAAGCTGGGCGTGATCTCGGATCGTTATGTGATCAACTTCTATGGTGAGGAAGCGGCGAGTTTTCTTCACCAAACCGGCACCGATCGATTTTGGGTGAAGTGGTTGTTGACGAGCGATCGCGTGGTGGAGCGGTTGAATACGGCGAAACCGGTTTTGGAAAATCCATCGGACAAACTGCTGATCGAGATTCCCGGCAACATTAACGCCCTGGTGAACGAAAGTCCTGAGACGGCTTATGAGTGGCGTCAGCGTACGCGGCGTCAGTTCACTGAAGCGATTGAAGCTGGTTATGTCGTGAGGGATTTTTATCGAGAGGCCGGCAGGGGCGTTTACATTTTAGGCAAATGAAAAGCGTAATCAGACAGATTGCGGTCCTGGCGAGCGTGCTTGTGATCGCGCACGTAGTCGTAGCTTTTAACGGGCCGAAGCCTGCTCCCGCGCCTGCGCGCTGGCACGGGCTGATCGGGGAGTACGGAACAGACAAAGAAATCTTTTACATCCTCGAAAAAGATGGAAAGCTCTGTGCATCTTTCAAACGCTCCGAACCTGAACCGCTTCAGGAGATCTCGAGAAATGTCTTCGCATATTCGCAGCTTTCACAACTTTCAGGCGAGCGCGTTGAGTTCACACGCGAACGCAGTGGCCGCGCGACACAGGTCAAAATACTCGGCGCAACGCTCCAGCGACGGAACATCGAACCCGAAGCAGGAGCGAATCAACTGCGCGTCCAGCCCGTTCGGCCCGTCGCCGAACTGCTCAAAGAAGCGCTCGCAGCGCAGCCGCCCGCGGAAAGCGGTGATTTTCTTAAATCCGATCTGGTCGAACTAATCAAACTCGATCCAAGCATTCGTCTCGACGTTCGTTACGCAACCACTAACAACCTGTTCGGCACGGTCTTCTATTCGGAGCCGCGCGCGTTCATGCAACGTCCAGCGGCCGAATCGCTCGTGCGCGTGAATCGCAAGTTGAAGCAGATGGGCTATGGACTGCTGGTCCACGACGCTTATCGCCCGTGGTATGTGACCAAGGTTTTCTGGGACGCAACGCCCGCGGATAAAAAACTCTTCGTCGCCGATCCGTCGAAAGGCTCGCGTCACAATCGCGGCTGCGCGGTCGACATCACGCTCTACGATTTGAGGACGAAGAAACCCGTCGAGATGGTCAGCACTTACGACGAGACGACCGATCGCGCCTATCCGAATTACATTGGCGGCACTTCCCTGCAACGCTGGCATCGCGATCTGCTGCGCTCCGCGATGGAAGCCGAGGGTTTCACTGTTTACGAAGCCGAGTGGTGGCACTTCGATTTCAACGACTGGCAGAAGTATTCGATCCAAAACATCCCTTTCAACCAGATCTCCAACAAGTGAACTCTTATGAACCTTCAAAGACTCGTCTTTACGCTCGCAGTGTTTGTCTGTCTCTCAGTGCCGGTTTCAGCCCAAGGTACGCGCCTGTTGCGGCATCCAACAGTCAGCCGCGACTCAATCGCGTTTGAATACGGCGGTGATTTGTGGGTCGTTTCCCGCAACGGCGGACAAGCGCGGCGTGTAACGTCCACGCAGGGCGTTGAACTCGATCCGTACTTCTCGCCCGACGGTTCGCAGATCGCTTACACGTCAACCGTCGCGGGCAACACTGACGTCTACGTGGTACCAACCGCGGGCGGCGATCCGAAGCGTTTGACGTTTCACCCGAGCCTCGATCGCGTGCGCGGCTGGACGCCCGACGGACGCGGCGTAGTCTTCGCTTCCACGCGAACAAGTGCACCGCAACAGGCATATTGGCGTTTATGGACCATCTCGATCGACGGCGGTCTACCCGCGCCGTTGCCGATGCCGCGCGCGTTCAGCATCGCCTACTCGCCTGACGGCAAGAAGCTCGCTTACGAAGAGATCACGACCGCCTTCGTTCCACCGTGGTACGAGCTCAGCCAATGGCGCCATTACCGTGGCGGACGAACGCGTCCGGTCAGACTGTTGAACCTCGCCGACAACTCGGTCGAGAAGTTGCCCTGGACCAACAGCAACGACTCACTGCCGATGTGGATCGGCAACAGCGTCTACTTTCTTTCCGATCGCAACCACACGATGAACCTGTTCGCCTACAACGTGGGCAGCAAACAGGTGACGCAGCTTACGCGTCACGACGACTTTGACATCATGACTGCTTCGGCAGGCGCGGACGCGATCGTCTACGAACAGGCGGGCTACATTCACATCGTCGATGCAGCGAGTGGAAAACCTCGGCAGCTCAATATTGAGGTCGCCGGCGATTTTCCGTGGGCGCGTCCGCAGTTCAAAAAAGTCGTCAGCATGATTCGCAACTCGTCGCTCTCGCCGACAGGCGTTCGCGCGGTGTTCGAAGCCCGCGGCGAGATCTTCACGGTGCCAACTGAAAAGGGCGACTATCGAAACCTGACGCAATCATCCGGCGCGCACGATCGTAGTCCTGCATGGTCGCCCGACGGCTCTCAACTCGCGTGGCTTTCAGACGCCAGCGGCGAATACCAATTGATGATCGGCGATCCGCTCGGCATGGTGCCGGCGCGATCGATCCCGTTGCCATCGACTGCCTTCTATTCGGCGCCGGCGTGGTCGCCGGACGGTTCACAATTGTTGCTTCAGGACAATCACGACAACCTTTGGCTTGTCGAACTCGCAACCGGCAAGGCCGCAAAGGTCGACACTGACAACTATCCCGATCCGATTCGCTCGTTCGACGCCACGTGGGCGCCCGATTCGAAGTGGATCGCATACTCCAAAAACCTTCCCAGCCACCTGCGCGCGATCTTCGTTTACTCGCTCGCGGAAAAGAAGTCGTACCAGCTTACCGACGGACTCGCCGATTCGATCTCGCCTGCATTCGATGTGAACGGTAAGTATCTCTACTTCATGGCGAGCACGAACTATGGACCAAGCACCGGCTGGCTGGAGATGAGCTCGATCGATCGTCCAGTGCGGCGCTCGATCTATCTCGTGGTTCTCAATGCAACCGAACCATCACCGCTCTTGCCCGAAACCGGCGATGAACCGCCGGCGCCACCACAACCTCCCGCGCAGGCGCCACCCGCACAGCCCGCTCCGCCAGCGCCGCGAGCAGTCACCGTGCGCATCGATCCGAACGGCATCGGCCAACGCATACTCGCGGTGAACGTTCCGGTTGGCGATTACAGCAACCTCGCGGCAGGCGCGGCCGGCAGTTTTTATTACACGGAACCGATCATCCCGAGCGGCGCGACGGGTTTTCGCTTACAACGTTACGAACTACGAACACGCGCGGCAGCGCCGTTTCTTGAAGGCGTTCGTTCGTACTCTGTTTCCGCCGACAAAAAGAAACTGCTTTACCAGATGGCCGCGGGTGGTGGTGCGTCGTGGGGTGTCGTTGCGACCGATCGTCCCGCAAAGGTCGGCGATGGACCAATCAATGTAGCCCAACTCGAAACGCGCGTAGATCCGCGCGCGGAGTGGGAACAGATTTATCGCGAGACATGGCGCGTGCAACGCGAACATTTTTACGATCCGCAATTTCACGGCGCGAATTGGAACGCGATCTATGAGAAGTATCGCCCGCTGCTCGCGTTTGTTCGTCATCGCGCCGATCTCGGTTACCTGATCGCGACTGTCGGCGGCGAGTTGACCGTGGGCCATTCGTACATAACCGCGCCTGGCGACGTTCCGAGTGAAGATCCGGTTTCGGTCGGATTGCTGGGCGCGGATTTTGCAGTCGAAAACGGCCGTTATCGAATCAAGAAGATCTACACCGGCGAGAACTGGAACCCTGACCTGCGTGCGCCGCTCAGCGCTCCGGGAATTCAAATCGCTGAAGGTGATTACCTGTTGGAGGTAAACGGCCGCTCGCTCACGCCACCGGCGAATATCTACAGTCTGTTCGAAGGCACTGCCGGTCGTCAGACGTTGATTCGCGTCAGCAAAACGCCGTCTGCTGAGGGTTCAAAAGTCTTGACCGTGATCCCCGTGGCGAGTGATGACGGACTGCGCACACGCGCGTGGATCGAAGACAACCGCAGGCTCGTCGACAAACTTTCCAACGGGCGTCTTGCTTATGTGTGGCTGCCGAACACCACCGGCCCCGGTTACACGGCTTTCACTCGTTACTACTATTCGCAACAGGACAAAGAAGGCGCGATTATCGACGAGCGTTATAACCAGGGCGGACAAGTCGCCGATTACATCGTCAACGAGTTGGACCGCAAGCTGCTCGGTTACTTCGCGCAACGTGATGGCGAGCCGACTACGTCGCCGATTGCGGGCATCTATGGTCCAAAGGTGATGATCATCAACGAGTCCGCAGGTTCGGGTGGTGATGCACTTCCCTACTACTTCCGTTTGCGCAAGATTGGTCCATTGGTCGGCACGCGAACGTGGGGCGCGCTCGTCGGCACACTGGGTGTTCCGCCGACGATCGACGGCGGCGGCATCACCGCGCCGACACTCGCGTTCTACGACTTGTCCGGTCGCTGGGCGGTTGAGAATGAAGGCGTCGCGCCGGATATCGAAGTCGAGAACACGCCGGCGGAAGTATTGAAAGGACGCGATCCGCAACTCGAGCGCGCAGTGCAGGAAGCAATGAAGTCATTGGAACAGAACCCGGTGAAACGAGTGCCAAGACCGGCGCCGATCAATCGCGTGTCGAGTTCAAAATGATTTATGCCACAAAGAGGCACAAGAAGCACAAGGGAGGATGAGGGATGAGTCGACTTGTAAGACTGCTCGTTGTGTGGGTCATAGTTCTGGTTCCCGCGGTTGCGGT
>DATEHX010000060.1:0-12769 GCA_035279345.1 Pyrinomonadaceae bacterium
CGGCGTGAAAGGTATTCAGTTGCGGACACTGCCGCCGGGACTCTGGCCCATCCATCCTTACCTGTTTCGCGTTTCCGTGGCGAAAGCGACCGTGGTGCCGCAAGGTAAAGTCGGCGTGATAACAGCCGCCGACGGCGATCCGCTCGATCCCGGCCGTCTGCTCGGCAAAGCGATCATGGATCATCGCAACTTCCAGGACGCCGAACAGTTCATCGCCGCACGCGGCCAAAAGGGACCGCAAGTCGACATCCTGACGCCCGGCGTTTATCGCATCCTGACGCAATCAGGCGCGATCGACAGTTCGACAGAAACAAAGCCCGGACTGTTTACCGTGCGCCTCTTTGACGCGACGGTCATCAACGAAAACGGCATCGGCCTCGTCGAAGCGCTCGACGGCGCGCCATTGAATCCGCGCGATTACGTCGCCGAATCGATGCCCGGACACGACAACTTCCAGGACGGCCACGAATTTATCGGCCGCGGTGGTCAACGTGGCCCACAGAAAGACATCCTGTTGCCCGGCACCTACTACATCAACCCACTGCTGTTCAAAGTCATTCCGGAAACAGCGAAGGAGATCAAACCGGGTGAAGTCGCGGTGGTGGTTTCGAACGTCGGCAGAGATCCTTCAGAGGACGTGCGGCGACAAATGGCCGAGAAGGTTCGCGTACGAATGGAACGCGAGGAACGCGAACAGGCCGAGGAATCAGTGGCTCGTCTCGATGCAATCGACGACACGCGCACGGCCGAACAAATCAAAGCCGACTTGTTGACCGGCGATCCGGCCGATCGCCGTCTCGACGAAGGAGCGCACGAGGCGTATGTCGTGCCCGAAGGTTTTCGTGGTATTCAGGAAGCGGTTGTTGGACCAGGACGCTACTACGTCAACACGCTGGCGATCAGTCCGATCGTGATTCCGACCACAAACCAAACGGTTGAATGGACGGCCGGTGAAGTCGCGAACACGTTCAATCCGTTCGAAGTGATCTCGAAAGACGGTTTCACGATGCAGTTGGAAGTGCGCGTCGTGTTTCGCGTGAAGCCGGAAGACGCGCCTTTCATGGTGGCGAAGATTGGCGGCATCGAACGCTTGATTCAAAACGTGATGCATCCGCTAATCGACTCCATCTTCCGTAACCAGGCGTCGGAATCGTCAGCGATGGCTTACCTGCAGAACCGTCACGAAGAACAGGAACGCGCGGAAGCCCGCGTGCGCGCGCACCTGTTGAAGTACCACGTCGACGTTGTGAACGTGCTCATCTGCCACATTCATCTGCCGGAGGAGTTGATGAAGACGCAGACCGAGAAGATTCTCGCCGAGCAGCGGCAGAACATGTACAACGCTCAACGCGAGGCGGAAGAGAAGCGTATCCAACTCGAGAAAACAAAGTCGCACGCCGACAATCAGAAAGATCTGATGGCTGCGACGGTGGGTGTCGAGATCGCCGCCAAACGCGCCGAACAGCGCAAAGCCGAAGGCGAGGGCGAGGCGCATTACATTCAACAGACCGGCCGTGCCGAAGCCGAAAAGGTGCGTCTCATGGGCGAGGCCCAGGGCGTGGCTTATCGCGAACAGGTCAACGCGCTTGGACCGCAGGGCGTCGCGCTTGTCGAAACGTTAAAGGTCATCGGCGAGAAGGGCGTTCGCATAACGCCTGACGTGATGGCCACCGGCGGCGGAGCAGAAGGCGGCGGTGGACTCGGAACCTTGCTGCTGTTGAATCTCTTCCGCGACCGGCTCAACACCAACGGCATGCCGACTAATGGGGAGAAAGTCAGCAGGTAACAAACTAAACCGCGGATTACACGGACCTCACTCCGTGTAACCTGTGTTTTCTTGACAGAAAAGACAAGAATATCGACTAGCTTGTAGGCTCCAAACGCGCACCCGGGAGGAACCCCAACTTGAAACAAGCCATCGTTCTCTTAGTGCTATTTCTCTTTATAGTTGCTGTGAGTTTTGTTTTGGCGTCCAAGCAGGCCACTACTGCTTCTCCAGATACATCCTCGCAGCCATCTTCGTCAGCTTCCACACGCGAGACCAGGCAATCTGAGAGTCGCCGTTCTCCCGGCCAGTAAGCTTGTCGATGATCAGTTTGCGCAGTGCCTTACCTTCGCGCCGCAACATAAACTCACGCGCGAACGGCTTCGCCGTCTCAAAGAAACTGAAACCCGGATCGGTCACGACGCCGATGCCTTCGAGCGTCATCAGCGCGCGCATGATGTAGGTGAAGTTTGCCGGCAGCCGGAAGGGATAGTCGTAGATCACTTCCGCGAGATCGTAAGTCAATTCCTTAAAATTAACGTCACCGAGCTTCAGGTTGAGATAGTGTGTGAACAGACTTTCAACGACCGGTCGCACCGTTTCCGGATCGACGCCAGGCTTCAGGAAGTTCAGATTGATGATGTCCTGCCCGAGCCCGTGCACGTCGCGCGCAACGACGTGGAAGAACGCGTCGATCATCTGCGTCTGCAACTGCGGACTGATACGTCCCACCATGCCGAAGTCGAAGAACGCGAGATGGCCGCTGTCCATCACGAGCAAGTTGCCCGGATGCGGATCGGCGTGAAAGAAACCGTCTTCGAGTAGCTGCTTGAGATAAGTCCGAATCAAAAGTCGATTCACTTTGACGGGCGAGATGCCGTTTGCCCGCAGGCCCTCGAGATCGACCACCTTCGTGCCGCGCACAAACTCGAGCGTCAACACGCGCGTGCTGGTGTGCGACCAATAAATCTTCGGCACACGAATCGCGCGCCACGTGCGGAAGTTGTAACGAAAGCGATCCGCGTTACGGCCTTCCTTGATGTAGTCCATCTCTTCGTGGATGGTGGTATGAAACTCGCGCAGCATTCCTTCCCAGTCGGCGTTCTCGTTTGCTCGCGGGAAGAAACGGTTAGTCAGCTTGACCAGTCGAAACAGGATCGCGATGTCGAAACTGATCGTCGCTTCGAGATTTGGACGCTGCACTTTGACGGCGACTTCTTCGCCGGTCGCGAGCCGCGCGCGGTAGACCTGGCCCAGCGAAGCCGCGGCGATCGGTTCGTTGTCGATCTCCGGATAAGCTTCGTGTAACGGACGCCCAAGCTCTTCTTCAATCCTCGCGAAAGCCTCGGCGGTTGGAAATGACGGCACTTGATCCTGAAGTGTCTGGAGTTCTTTGACGTATTCCAGCGGCAGAAGATCCGCGCGAGTGCCGAGCGCCTGTCCGATCTTGATAAACGTTGGACCGAGATCGATTAATGATTGACGCAGCCATACCGCTTGTTTCTCGAGTCGCGCTTGTTTGCGCGCCGAGCCTTCAGCACCGCGAAAGATCACGTAGCGCAAACCGCGGGTGAAGAGATCGAACACCGCGTAGAGTTGAGCCCAAGTCCACGCTTTCAAACGCGCCATGCCGCCGCGTTCGCGCGCGAGATCGCGCAACCGCGTAACGTTGCGGCGATTGAAATCCGCGCGCACGTCATAAGTGTCGAGAAACAGATAAAGCGAGAACAGTCCCAACACGCGCGCCACTCGCGCCGCGCGCAACCAGCCGCGAACACCACGGCCGGCGAGCAGTTCGTCGACCATCTCTTCAGAAAGCGGGCGAACCTCGCGTGTCGGTTTCGGCGCCGGTAGTGGAGCTGGCTTCAGACCGTTGGGATCAACTTCTCGTTTTATAAGTGCACTCATTAAATTACCGATAACATGTGCTTCGTGGCCGCGTGCTCGAAATAGCCCTCCGCGCGAGCCACGTCTGTCTTAATCTGCTTTGTCAATTCGTCCACTGAACTAAACTTTCGCTCGTCGCGCAAACGATACAAAAACCTGACGCGCACGACGTCGCCGTAGAGGTCACCGTCCCAGTTCAGTACGAAGGTCTCGACCGAAGGTTCCGAGGCATCGCCAAACGTCGGCCGCAGCCCGATATTTGTTACGCTGCGGCGCCATTGCCCGTCGATCAAAGTGCCCGTGACGTACACACCATTCCGGGGTATGACGCGGTTATGTGGGTGGAGGTTCGCTGTGGGAAAACCCAGTTTATGACCGCGTTCCGAGCCACGTTCGACGCGCCCTTCGACGCCGTACGGGCGACCCAGCATGCGCCGCGCGAGGTTCACCTGGCCGCGTGCCAGCAGCTCGCGAATCTTGCTCGAACTCACGCGCTGGCCGCGAAATCTGACCTCCGGAACTTCGCCGGCGATGAAACTCAGTTCGGCGCCGAGCCGCTTCAGCAATTCGATGTTGCCTTCACGGTTGTGACCAAAAGCGAAGCCTTTCCCAAGATAAACTTCACGAGCATGCAAACGGTCCATCACGACATCATTGATGAAATCCCGGGCACTGACGTTGGAAAAGTCTTTCGTGAAGCGCACGACGATCGTTTGCTCGATACCGAGCACGCCGAAGCCTTCGACCTTTTGATCGAACGTCTGAAGCAAAGGCGGCGCGGATTCGGGATGCAACACCGCTCGTGGATGCGGATCGAACGTGATCACGGTCGGCACCGCGCCTGTTTCCCGCGCACGCTCGACGACGGTCTTCATGATCAATTGGTGGCCCAGGTGCAAACCGTCAAAGACGCCCAACGTGAGCACGGTGGGGCGCAGGATTTCCGCGTTGTCAGTGCCGTGAAAAAGACGCATTGGCATTTTCGATTGTCGATTTCCGATTGCCGATTTTAAGTGTCGTGTTGAGCTTGTTCCTCAATCGGCAATTGGCAATCGGCAATCGGCAATTCCTCCACTACCAGTCCGTCGTAAGCGAACTCCACACCCGCGGGAAGCTTCGCGGAGTCGCGGCCGTGTTTGATGTCGTGGGCGATGTGCGTGAAGAACGTGCGGCGCGGATTAATCAGCTCGATGTATTCCAGCGCTCGATCCACCCAGAGGTGCGTCGGATGCTCGCGAAAACGAAGACAGTCGAGCACGAGCACGTCCAGATTCTGCAACGAGTCGAGTGTCTCGGCCGGAATCTCGCTGAGATCCGTGAGATAAGCAAAATCGTTGAAGCGATATGCCATGACCGGCAACCGGCCATGAATCACTTCGAGCGGCGTGATTTCGAGTTCCGGACCGATGCAAAACGGCGCGCGCGGGAAGACCGTGTAGGGAATCACCTGCGGCAATCCGCCGCCGAAGTGCGACGGTTCGAAGATGTATTTGAAGATACGTTTGATATCGACCCAAGCGCGTTCGTTCGCGTAAACGCCGAGTGCGCCGAAACGAAAGTTGAGCGGGCGGATATCGTCGAGACCGAAGATGTGATCGGCGTGGCAGTGTGTAATCAGCACTGCGTCGAGCCGCTTGAGTCCGAAGCGCAGTGCTTGCTGGCGAAAGTCTGACGACGTATCGACGAGGATCGTCCGGCCGGCGTGCTCGATGATTACCGAAACTCTGAGCCGTTTGTCGCGCGGATCGTCCGAGGTACAGGTCTCACATTCACAACCAATCGACGGAACTCCGGTCGACGTCCCTGTACCGAGGAAAGTAAGCCTCATTACAATCCATCCACAGATTACGCAGATTCTCTCTGCGGAATCCGCGGATTGCCTTTACCTCCCACCGGTAATGTCACTGCCGGAGAAGCGTGGCGCGCGCGGCGCGGAATTCATGAGCGAGACGTATTGCATCCGCAAATCCGAGAGCAGACCGTCGAGCATCTGCTTCTCTTTCGGCGTGAGATTCCCGTCGGTCTTCTTTTGCAACATGCCGAGAATATCTATCCAGTGTTTACCGAGCTCGACGTCGACTTCGCGTTGATGCGTCACGGGGTGCTCCATCATTCCGAGCGCTGAAGCTGCGTTCGAAGCGATCGACATAGTGAAACTGATGAAACCCGCCGGATCGCGCGCTTCTGCCAGTTCTTCCGGCGTGAAATCGTCTTCGAGTTCCTCGGTCACTTCAACCGAAGGCGGAGGTGTCTCTGTCTCGGCGCTGGCTGTTTCAAATGGCGCGCCGCTCGCAGCCGTTTCCACAGGCGCCGCGACCGGCTCCGGCTTCGGCTCGGGTTTCTCTTCTGGAGGAAGATCGCGCGGACTGCCGTCAGCATTGAACAGCCGCCGATCCGTTACTTTGAAGTTTGGTTGATCGTCACTCATAAGCTCTATTGTGAATTTAGCCTGATGGTAGCATAGACTACTGCCATGCCCACAACGTTCAACGATCTCGTTAATTTGATGGAGCGTCTGCGCTCGCCAAACGGCTGTCCCTGGGACCGCGAACAGACCTACGCCACGCTCGCGCCGATGCTGCTGGAAGAGGCGTACGAGGCCTTCGAAGCAGTGGAAGAAGCGCGTGAAGGCCGTCCGGCGGAGTTACGTGACGAACTCGGCGATCTGCTGTTTCAAATCGTCTTCTATGCGCAGGTCGCGAGGGAACGCGGCGAATTCAATATGGACGACGTGATCGGCGCGATTCACGACAAGATGGTGCGGCGCCATCCGCACGTCTTCGGCGACGTTACGGCGGAAGATTCAGCGACGGTCTTGTTGAACTGGGAAACGATGAAAGCCGAAGAACGGCGCGCGGCCGGCAAAACTGAAGACGTGAAGACTTCGTTGCTCAACGGCGTCTCTTCAAAAGCGCCCGCGCTGATGGAAGCTCATCAACTTTCCACCAAAGCCGCGCGCGTCGGTTTCGACTGGAAGTCTGTCGACGATATTTTCGACAAGTTGCAGGAGGAGATTGAAGAACTACGCCACGCAATCCGGGATCATGCAAATTTGAAAGACGAAGCAAACCACGCCCGCGTGCGAGAAGAGATGGGCGACTTACTGTTCGCCGCGACCAACATCGCGCGGCACATGCAAGTAGAACCAGAAGCGGCGCTGAAACTTACGAATCGCAAGTTTCGGCGCCGCTTCGCTTATATTGAAACTTCACTTCACGACCGCGGGCAGGCTTTCGATCAGACGTCGATCGAAGAACTCGAAGAGTTATGGCAGGAGGCCAAAAAGCAATCCACAGATTACACAGAAAAATCTGCGTAATCTGTGGATGGTTTGAAGGTATTACCAATCGTTGATGCGCACTGAGCGCAGCACATTATTGAACGCACCCTCAAAATTGCGCTCACCCTGTGGTGAAACCGCCACCATGTAGAGCACCTGGCCGTTACTCAACTGCGTCGTGATCAGCCTGATGTTCTCCGGTCGCCCGGTCGCTTCGTTGGTGTTGCTCAAATTGGTCCACAAAGCCTGACGGCCGTCGATCGTAGTGCGCTGATATCCACCCGTCGCGCGCAAATTGCGATTTCCCTGAGCAAAACTGTTGACGATTTCGTCAGTAGCCCGCTGCAAGTTGCGGTTGTTGGTCTGCGCAACGCCGAAATTCGTGCCGTGCGTAAAGACGGCCTGGCCGTTCACACTGCCATAACCACCCTCAGGCGCGAACCACACAGAACTGCCCTCGTTGAACTGTCGCCAATTTGACGGCACATTCACACGCACGCCACCATTGAAGATCGACACGTTCTGATAACGCGACGACGGATACTCAACGCGTCCCGTGGGCGTGTTGTTTGGATAATTGGTGTTCTCGCCCGTCGGATAGCGCTGTCCATTCTGCTGAATCTCGGCCATCGAAGGAGCACCACTGTAACCGCGCAACCGTTCCTGAATACGAGCAAACTCGCGCGAGTCGCGCGCGCCACCCGCGCCACCGTTGACGCGCAACGCCTGAGCTTCGCGATTGATGCGCTCGTAACGATCGCTCGGGCTCGGGTGATCGCTCAAGAAACCGCCACCGCCGCCGCCCTGTTGTTGGATGGTTTGAAACATCCGCGCCAGATCGCGCGGGTCGTAACCGGCTTGCGCCATGATCTGCGCGCCGAGTATGTCGGCTTCTGTTTCGTACTCCCGACTGAACTTCAGGAGGTAAACTCCAAACGGCGCCTGGGCCAACTGGCCTATGCCCGCATTCCCCGTGGCGATTGTGCCAGCAATTCCGGCGATCGCGGCAAGCGTTGAATATTTCTGAGACTTCGTCGCCTGCGCGGTGCCGTGGCGCAACGCAACGTGACTGATCTCGTGGGCCATCACGCCGGCCATCTCGCCTTCAGTTTTGGCCGCTTCGATCATTCCGCGGTTGACGTACATCGGCCCACCGGGAAGCGCGAACGCGTTGATGTCTCGCGCGTTGACGACTTTGAAATAGTAGTCAAATTCCGGATGTTGAAACTGCTGTGGAATCGCAGCTACCAATCTCTCGCCTACTCGCTCGACGTAGCTGCGAGTTGTTTCGTCGTTCAGCAGCGGAAACTGTTGTTCTGCTTCCTGCGCCGCCTGACGCCCGAGTTTCACATCGTCCTGAACGCTGAATTTGTTGCTGTGATATTTAATCTGCGTCTGCGCCGCCAAGGACAACGGCATCACCGCGAAAGCAATCAGTGTTAACCAAGCAATAAACGGTCGTCGCCTTTTATTCATACTTACCTCCAACAATAAGCGCTGTAACCCTTTTCCGAAGCTGATGCACCAAATCGAAACAGGATCGTCCCTGATTTCAGGGAATCGGGCGATCTCACAAGCCCTTATGCAATGAAAATGCCAACGAGGAGGTTAACCTTGCGTTCGCGGCTCGATGTGCTCGTTAAACCATTTGGCCGGTTCCTCAAGGGGGGCAATGCGATGCGGTTCGCCTTTCCAGACGCGAATCATGGAAATAATCAGGAAAATAGTGGTAGCCGCCCCGAATAACGCACTGCCAAACCCGCTGTCGCTGATGGTCGCTACTATTTTCAGGACGCTCGATATAACCAGAAACGCGATGTGCAGCGACAACGCCTGCGACGCGTGAAAACGTACTCTCGTTTCCCGCTTCGAAGCCAGAAAGAGCTCGACCAACGAAGCGATAATGCCGAACCACGGTGCATACGCCAGCAACAGCGCCCACTTCTCCGGAATGCCCAATCCGATGACTGGCCGCGACGTTGGCGGACCTATAAACGGGTTGTGATACGGGTTCGGAGGCGGTTGCTGATACTGCTGGGCGGGCGGCGCGTATGTCGGAGGTACAAAGACGGATGGGTACGAAGATTCGACTGGCTGATTGTCGTAACGGCGCGTCGGAGCTTCGGAACCCCGGCTTTGACGGGCATCTCGATTTGCGCTCTCCTCGGCGTTTGCATTTCCGACCTGGCGCGTAGCGCCGCCAACCTGTGTCGTCGGGTTGCCCCACGACTCTTCCGCGTTTCGTTCAACATCGGGGTCGAGTGGGTTAGTGTCGTATTTGCTCTTTTTGGTTTCCATCCTCAGCCGTTCTAAGTTCTTCCGGGGACCGGGCGCGATTAAATCTTACTCGCCCACGATCTCATACTCAACCGGTTCCCAGTGATGTTCCCGTTCGGAAATGGAAAACGCCTTCACGGCCGCTTCTGTTCCGCCGAGCCCCACAATCAGGTAAGTTGCTGAAGGGTAATAAGCAAGCCGGACGTCAGTCTCAGAAGGACTCGGATCCATGGCACGCGGGTGCGAGTGATAAATAGCGAGGAGTTCTTCGCCACGCTCGCGCATCTGGCGCTGCGCGGCGAAGAGGTCTTCCGGCGCCGCTTCGTAAGCGAGTTCGGGATTTGCGGTGACGTTGCGAAGACGATAGATCGTGCGCGCGTTGTTGTCTGCGAGACCGCCAATCAAGCCACAACATTCCGCCGGGGCCACTTCGCGAGCATGAGCAATCATTGCGTCGAGGTGTTCGCGAAGAAGCCGGATGGTTGGCATTTTCTTTTAGCCACAGATAAACACAGACGGGCACGGACAGTTTTTACTCATTTACGTCGTCCGTGTTCGTTCGTGTGAGTCCGGTGGCTTATTCAACTATTTTCAAATGCAGTTCTTCCAACTGCTTTGCGTCGACCTCACCGGGCGCGTCGATCATCAGGTCGGCGGCTGATGCGGTTTTCGGAAATGCGATCACGTCGCGCATGTTGTCGGTGCCGGCGAGAACCATCATCAGGCGATCGATGCCGGGCGCTATACCGCCGTGCGGCGGCGTGCCGTACTCGAGTGCGTCGAGAAAGAAACCGAATCTCTCGCGCGCTTCTTCGGTCGACATGCCGAGCGCTCTGAAGACGAGCCGTTGCACGTCGCGCCGGTGAATACGAATCGAGCCACTGGCCATTTCCACGCCGTTGATGACCGGATCGTAAGCCTTGGTGCGAATCTGTGCGAGCAGTCCGGTTTCACCGCCTTCGACGGCGCGTTCGAGTAACTCAAGGTCTTCGTCGACGGGCGACGTGAACGGATGGTGCATCGAGTAGTAGCGACCGTCTTCTTCGTGAAACTCAAACATCGGGAAGTCAGTGACCCAGAGTGGCGCGTAGACATTTGCGGGAATCAGGTTCTCGCGCTTGGCGACTTCGTTACGAAGCGCGCCGAGGCTTGCGGCTACGACTTTGGGCTTGCCGGCAACTATCAGTACTAAATCACCTTTATTTGCTCCCGCGGCTTGGGCTATTTGCGCCACATTGTCGGGGCCGAGTGCCTTCAGTAGCGACGACGAAAGCTCATCGGCGAGTTTGATCCAAGGCAGCGCGGTCGCACCGTAACGCTTAGCAAACTCCTGCAACTCGTCAAGAACCTTGCGCGAAAGGTTCGCACCGCCGGGTACGACGATGCCTTTGACTTGTCCACCCGAACTCAATGCTGATGCGAACGGCGGAAACTCTGTTCCTTCCAATGCCTGCGACAGATCCTGCAACTCGAGACCTTTGATACGCAGATCGGGTTTGTCAGAACCGTAGCGCGACATCACTTCGGCGAAACTAAAGCGCGGAAATGGCACCGGCAGGTTGACGCCGATTAGTTTAAAGACACTGGCAAACAAACCTTCGATCAACGAGTAAATCTGATCGAGCGTGGCGAAGCTCAGCTCCACGTCGAGCTGAGTGAATTCTGGCTGGCGATCGGCGCGCAGATCTTCGTCGCGGAAGCAGTGCGCGATCTGAAAGTACTTATCCATGCCGCCAATCATGCACAACTGCTTGAACAGTTGCGGCGACTGCGGCAACGCGAAGAACTTTCCCGGAAAGATTCGCGACGGCACGATGTAATCGCGCGCGCCTTCAGGCGTCGACTTGATCAGGATCGGCGTCTCGATCTCAGTGAACCCTTCAGCCGTCATGTAACGCCGGATTTCATTGGTCACGCGATGGCGTAGATGCATGTTCGCCTGGAGCTGCGGCCGGCGCAGATCGAGATAGCGATACTTCAAACGCAGGTCTTCGCTCGCGAGCGCATCGGGCGCGGCGTCGAGTTGGAACGGCGGCGTGCGCGCATCGTTGAGAATCAACAGTTCACTCGCGTGCACTTCAACATCGCCCGTGGCGAGCTTTGGATTGCGCGTGTTTGCATCGCGCATCACGACTTTGCCGGTCACGGCGATCACGTACTCGCCGCGCAGTTCCTTGGCTTTCGCGTGCGCGGCGGCGGAGACTTCCGGATTCGACACAACCTGTGTGATACCGGCGCGGTCGCGCAGATCGATGAATGTGAGTTCACCAAAGTCGCGGCGCTTCGCGACCCAGCCCATGAGTGTTACGTCTTTGCCGATTTCGCTCGCGCGCAATGCACCACATGAATGGGTGCGTTCCAGGTTTCCGAGGTGGTCTAACATTATGAAAGCTTCTCTTTGCAATCCACGGATTACGCAGATTTCTGTGTAATCTGTGGATGGTTTTATATCGAACGGTTTCGCGGAATACTTAAGGAACTCCAGTCGCTCGCCCGAAAGTGTTTGGCCAGAAACACGATCTGGCCGATGTGATACGCGTAGTGCATCAGTTGTCGATTGATCGCCATTACGACTGTGTGCTCTTCGCCGCGAATGTACACTGTCTTCTCTAAATCTTCGATTTGCAACGGGTCGATAGCGTCGAAGACGCATTGCCAGCCGCGCTCCCAGTAATCGCGCAGCTCATCTTTCGTCGTTTCGGGAGAGATGACAAATTCATAGTCGCGATTGCGGTTCGGTTTCTCGCCGTCGGTAGTCAGGAAGTCGGTCCAACGCGAGAACATGTTCCCGGCCATGTGTTTCATCACTACGGCAACGCTGTTTGATTCCTCGTCGAGCGTGACGAAGTACTCGTCCTCTTTAAGTTGATCGAGTGCTTTCTCCGCGAGCTTCTTGTACGCGCGCATCGCCTTGCGCGAATCGTCGAGGTAATTCTGTATTATCGATTCGTTTGACATCCTTTTTCCTACAACATTTCACGTAACCGGCCCACAACATCTTTGCGGTCCACAGTAAACTCTTCCCGCGTACGCAAATCCCTGACTAATACTTCCTCAGGTCGCTCACCCGGAACAACTGCAAATGGAATCTTGCGGCTGGAACCGTATTTGTACTGAGCTCCCAATTTCACATCAGTTACGGGAAAAAGGTCAGTTCGTATTCCCGCTGAACGAAGCTCTGTAGCTAAAGCCAATGACGCCTTAGCCGGCGGGCTACCGGAGTCAGGGATTGCAACCATAACATCGGCGGAGAAAGCCTCGATATGTGCAGGAAACATCTCTTTCTCGCTCATGACGACCAGAATGCGTTCCAAACCCAACGAAAAGCCGCACGCGGGAACGTCCTGGCCGAGAAACATGCCGACGAGATTATCGTAACGTCCGCCGCCGCCGAGACTCCCCGCAAGTTCTTTCACGTTGATCTCAATGATCGCGCCCGTGTAGTAGGAAAGGCCACGCGCGAGACTCGGATCGATTTTGATCCGCTCACCGGCTCCGGTGGCTTCGGCGAAGTCGATGATCGATTGCAACTCGTCCACACCCTGCGCGCCGAGTTCGTT
>DATEHX010000061.1:0-6498 GCA_035279345.1 Pyrinomonadaceae bacterium
AGCTTCAGCACGACGGCGAGCTTCCGCTAACGCGCGGCGGCTACGCGATGAAACGCGACGCAATTCAGCAGCGCGTTCACGCTTCGTAAGCGACCGGCCGAGTCTGCGCTCGCGCGCTCTTATCGCCGATGATTGCTCACGCGCGACGAGTGCGCGTTGGCGGCGAACGTCACGGGCAGACAAACGACTGCCGCGGGTACGGCGAGAAGTTCTCGCTGTCGCACGTCCGCGGCGCGATGAATTATTGTTTCTGGCTGTAGCTTTTTTGCTCTTCTGAGCGCGGGCGCTGCGGCCCGAGGTGTTGCGTTTCTTCCCGAATACCGTACCGGAAAAAGCCAAACAAAGCAGGATGAATATAATAAAGACGAGCCGGTCGGGGCGACGGGAATAGAACTTTGGTGTCATCAGGGCCTACTTACCTTTCTTTAGGGATTGCTCACCTGGCGGTGAGTGGAACTCCAAAAACCTCTCCTCTGCTCGAAAAACCAAAACCTTTCAAGCTCGCGCTTGGCCTCGCGACAACTGACTGCAACATTGAGGTGGGAAGATTTCCCTAAACGGCGGTCCCTGGGGACATTGATTCGAGACCGGCATGAATATAACATCGAGCCTCTCCCACGGGCAACAAAAAAGTAATTGATTATACATATTTCACTGGAAGACGGACGCAACACTCTAATATGAGATTTCCAGCCCTCGTCGAAAGCTTCCGAGCCCGCCTGCTCCTCCTCCTGGCTCTAATGCTCGGTTTAACCCTCGGCATTCAGTACTACTTCAACCTGCGCACGGTTAAAAACAACGCCAAAATGATCATCGAGCAGGAACAGGCGATCATGAGCGGCATCGCGCTCGGCCTCGACAGCATTCAGAGCGATAAGTACCTCGATGAAATCTTCAGCAGCGTCAAAGATCCCCTGCTCAACACCAAAAACGTGCGCGTTAAAAACGTTCTCGTCGTCGACGACACAGGCAATGTGATCGACAGCCTTCAGCGCGAGTATGTACCGCGCCAACGGCCCGATAACACTCCGGAATACGTCCAGTTCAAAGATCTGGAATTGCCGCCGTTGCGCAGCGCCGTTCAATACAACAGCGGACCGGAGCAATTGCCAGCCTGGATGCCGCCTCCAACCAGCGCCGATTTCGGCGCCGCGGGAGCCATCTACTTTCCAGTACAGACCGATCAAGGCCGCCGTTTCATAATCGTGGTCCTCGATTCGGCAAATAGCCTGACCAACATCTTCGAGCGGCAGGCCACGCGCTCGGCCTTATATACACTCGCCGTTTTGTTTGTCACGACGCTAGTTACCGGATACTTCGTCTGGCGATTTACCCGGCCAATCAAGCAACTCTCGATCGCCGCGCGCAAAGTTGCCGGCGGAGATTTCAATGTTCAGGTCAATTCGGAACGTCGGGACGAGATGGGCACGCTCGCTGCGGCGTTCAACGAGATGACCGGTCAACTCGGCCGCGCTCGCGAACTCGAAAGCCAATTACACCAGGCCGAAAAAGGCGCTGTCGTGGGACGGCTCGCCGCCGCCATCGCCCACGAGATTCGTAATCCGCTCAACTACATCAACCTGACGCTCGATCATCTGCGCTCGTCGTTCGGTCCCGCCGATCCGGCAAAACGAACGACCTTCGTCCAGCTTACCGATCAACTCAAAGCTGAAGTCGCGCGCATCAACCGTCACATCACTGACTTTCTGAAATACTCGCGGCCATCGAAGCTCGAGTTACAGGATTTAGATATCCGTGCCGAGGCAGAGGATGCTTTGCGAATTGTGGAAGTTCGGGCCAGCGAGTGTGGCATCGACACAAAAATCGAGCAGGACGGCACGTTGCCGCATGTGATTGGCGACCGCGACTCGCTGCGTTCGGTGTTCACCAATCTGGTGATCAATGCGGTCGAAGCGATCGATGGCGGTGGCGGCAGTGTTTCGATCCGTCTTTCGAACACGGACCAAAACTCTGTTAAGGTAGAGGTCATCGATACAGGACACGGCATCTCCCCTGACGACATCTCGAAAGTGTTTGAGCCGTACTTTTCGACGAAAGAGACAGGCACCGGTCTGGGTCTGGCAATTGTGAAGAAGGCGATCGACGATCACGGCGGCACGATCAGCGTAGCGTCGAAAGAAGGCAGCGGTACTACGTTCACCATAATCCTACCGTCTAGAGAGAAGGTACATGGCACGCAAGAGCATACTGGTAGTTGACGACGAGAAAGCGCAAAGAGAAATCCTGGAATTAATTCTGTCCGATGAAGGCTACGATGTGACCACGGCCGCGTCAGGCGAAGCTGCGATGAAGTTCGCCAAGGACCGCCGGTTTGATCTCGCGTTGACGGATCTGAAGATGACCGGCATGGACGGGATCGAGTTGCTGCAACACCTGCTCGCTTTCGACTCGTCGATCATCGTGATCCTGTTAACCGCACACGGCTCGATCGAATCGGCGAAGGAAGCTTTGCGGCGCGGCGCGTTTGACTATCTTGAAAAGCCGTACGACAAAGCCGCGCTGCTGGAAACGATCAACCGCGCGCTTGACCGTCTCGACGCGATCGACAGCGAGATCATCTCCGCGTCGCCGAAGATGGAGACGGTGAAGAAGATGATTTTGAAAGTCGCGCGTTCCAATTCGACGGTGTTGATTCGTGGTGAATCGGGAACCGGAAAAGAGTTGATCGCGCGTGCGGTTCACAATCAATCGCCGCGTAATGATGAGATGTTTCAGGCGGTGAACTGCGCGGCGATCAATGAGAACCTGCTCGAGTCGGAGTTGTTTGGACACGAGAAGGGTTCGTTCACCGGCGCGCACGCTGAGAAGAAAGGTCTGTTTGAGATTGCGGATCGCGGTACGTTGTTTCTCGACGAGATCGCCGAGCTCGACGTCGGTATTCAAGCGAAACTCCTGCGCGCACTTCAGGAACGAAAGATCAGGCGCGTCGGCGGAACTCACGAAATCAGTGTCGACGTGCGTGTGATCGCGGCGACAAATCGCGACTTGCGCGCGATGGTATCGGATGGGCGTTTCCGCGACGATCTTTACTATCGCATCAACGTGCTCTCGATCGACGTGCCGCCGTTGCGCGAACGGCGCGACGATATTCCCGTCCTGATCGATTACTTCCTGAAGAAACACACGAAGAACACTTCACGGCTGATCACGGGTCTGACGCCGGAGACGCGCAAGTTGATGGTTGATTACAGTTGGCCCGGCAACGTGCGCCAGCTCGAGTCGGCAATCGAACGTGCGATCCTGTTAGCCGAAGGCGACAAGATCACGTTGGAAGATTTGCCGACGGAAGTGCGCCAGGACGCTGGACCAGCGTCCGAAGGAGCGTTCAAGTTACCGGCGGAAGGTATCAACTTCGAGGACGTCGAACGCAATCTCATCACGCAAGCGATGGAGCAGACGGACTACAACATCACGAAAGCGGCGAAGCTGCTCGGCCTCACGTTTCGCACGCTTCAGTATCGACTCGAAAAGTTCGGCATCAAGAAACCCGACGGCACTGACGGTTCCGAAGAAGAGTAGCCACAAAGAAGCACAAAAAGGCTTACTTCCTAGTATTTTTGACAGTGGCAGGCTCTTACCGCACCTCCGATACTCACGGTTGAGGTGTGCCATGTCCAATAAAAAAACTCAAACTCTTCATGAAGATCCGTTAGCCGATACTACCCAAGTAGTCTCGCACGAGGTTCCACGCGGAGTGGATCGTCGCAGTTTTCTGATGCGGAGCGCGGTCGTCGGTGCCGCCGCCGTGATGACCGGCCAGGCTGTTTCCGCACGGAGTCGGACTCTGAAGGCGTTCAGCGAGTCGCTGCCCGACCAGGCTCAGGGACCGGCGCCTCCACTATCCGCCGATCTGGCCGTTGCCCAGAAGGGTAAGGGTCCTGTGTTAACCACCCTCGACGAGTTCTACAAGGTCGGACCTGGTCCATCAAGCTCTCACACTATCGGCCCGATGCGCATCACCTACGACTTCTATCAAAGGGCAACAAAACTTCCCGCAGACAAGCTGGCTAAAGCAACGGCGATGAAAGTCCACCTGTTCGGCAGTTTGAGTGCCACCGGCAAAGGGCATGGCACCGAACGCGCGGCGCTTGCCGGCATCGTCGGCAAAGAACCGGCGACGGTCGATCCGAAGTTTCTCGACAGCTTGCGCGACAAGCCCGATCAGGTTTTTCCGGTGAAGCTCGGTTCGGCCACGTTCAACGTCAGCCTCAAGGACATCATTTACGATGCGACCAAGGGCGACTTCAAACACCCGAACACCATGGTCGCAAAACTCATGGCCGGAGACGAGGTATTGCTCGAACAGGAGTATTACTCGGTGGGCGGGGGTTTTATCGAGTGGAAAGGTTACACACCGCCGAAGAAGAACCCGCCGAAGTATCCGTTCGCCACGATGAAACAACTTCGGGCACACGCGGAGAGCAACAAGCTCTCGATCGCAAAAGTAATGCTTGCCAACGAGATGTCGATCGCCAGCAGGTCGGAGGAGGAAGTGTACGCCTTCGTCGACAAGATCATCAACGCCATGGTCGCGACCGTGAAGTCCGGCCTGAGCATGCCGGAAGACGATGTGCTGCCTGGTCCAATCAAACTGCACAGTAAAGCAGCAACCGTCTACAAGCGCGCGATGGACGATTCATATCAATCGGACCGCGGCATCGGCGTTCTGTCGGCTTATGCGTTAGCAGCATCCGAAGAAAACGGACGCGGCCATCTTGTGATCACGGCTCCCACCGGCGGCTCCGCGGGTGTGATGCCGTCTCTGGTCTATGGACTCATTGAGAATCGGAAGCTCCCGCTACAAAAGGTCCGTGACGGTATGCTGGCGGCTGCGGCGATCGGCTATCTATGTAAGCATCACGCAACGTTGTCGGCTGCTGAAGGTGGTTGTCAGGCTGAGATCGGCGTAGCGTCATCGATGGCTGCGGCATTGATCGCAACCGCTTACGACGCAGAACCGCGGGTCGTCGAAAATGCTGCTGAATCAGCTCTCGAGCATCATCTTGGCATGACCTGCGATCCGGTCGCCGGATACGTGCAGGTGCCGTGTATCGAGCGATGCGCATTCGGCGCTGTCAAAGCATGGGCCGCCTACGCGCTTGCTACTAACGAGATCGCGTCCAGACATCGCGTCGACTTCGACGCCACCGTACTGGCGTTGGCCCAGACTGCCAAAGACATGAACAGCAAATACAAGGAGACCAGCGAGGCCGGACTGGCCCTCTCCGTGGTGCTCTGCTGATCTAGAGCCTTGGCCAAACTTTTTCTCATGTACACCGGACTGTACTGGTGCTCGCCGATTTAGGGCTAGCAAAAGTCCTTCTCATTCACACCGGGCTTTAGCCCGGTGTTAGGCGTACGTGTTAACTGAAAACCGTTCAACGGTTTTCCGAGAGCAAGGCTATCACGGGCCAACATGTTAAGACGCTGTGCAGACCTCAAGTTCCTGATCGCCTCGCTGACCTCCGTGACGTTGTTCGCGGTTTCTGCTTTCGCACAGTCTCCGGCAACGCAACCAGCGAATCAGCAGAAGGAAGTCGCCGCGTCGGAATCCAAACCAGTCAAAGCGGAGACGGGAGTTGTTGTTGCACAACCGCGACCGAACGATCTGCAGAGTGAAGTCGCGAACCTGAAAGCCGAGAACGCTGCTGTTCGAGAACTACTTCGCAAGATGGAGGAACAGCAGAAGGCGCTGCTGGAACAGTTCGACCGGTTGCAGCGAAGGCTCGATAGCCCCGCGACCGCAGGTGTGCAGTCCGCAGTACAACCGCAGGCCACGGACGCCACGACGCCATTAACCACCGCAACAAACGAGCCGCCGGCAACCAACACAGAAAACGCTCCCGCACCAGTCTCCGCTCCCAAGCCACCGGACGATGACGAGCGTTACAGAGATGGAATCGTCATCTGGGAAACAAAGGAAGACGCCACGGTACCCTTCCTGTTGAAGTTCACCAACACCACCCAGGTCCGGTATCTCAACACACTTTCATCCGTCGACACTTTCACCGATCACCTCGGCGTTGTCCGCGAGGTCCATAAGCGCAACGACATCACGGTCAACCGCTCGATGTTTGTCTTCAACGGCTACATCTTCGACAAACGCGCGCGCTACAACCTTACCGTCTGGACTTCCGCCGGCGCCGCATCGATCGTGGTAGCCGGAAACATCGGCTGGCAATTCAACAAGGGCCTCACCATCACCGGAGGTTACACCGGCGTTCCCGGCAGCCGCTCCCTCGTCAACACGTTCCCGTTTTTCACCTCAACCGATCGGACCCTGGCGGACAACTTCTTTCGCCCGAGCTTCACCCAGGGAATCTGGGCGAACGGAGAACCTCTGAAGAACGTGCATTACCTGGCGTTCGTCGGCAACGGTCTCAATACTCTGAATATCGCAGCAACCAAGATCGACACCAACCTGCTGCTGTCCGGCAGTGTCTGGTGGGAACCACTTGGACCATACGGCCCCCCGAG
>DATEHX010000062.1:0-13053 GCA_035279345.1 Pyrinomonadaceae bacterium
TTCCGAATGATCTCGATTATCAGATGATTGGCTGGCCGGGACGTTGTGAAGTACACGAAAAGTTCAGCGTTGAGGATATCAAGAACGTTCGCAAACAGTTTCCTGACGTGGTGATCCTGGCCCATCCGGAATGCAGTCCGGAAGTCGTCGCCGCTTCAGACTATTCCGGCAGCACGACGGCGATGATTCGCTACGTCGAGAAGACGCGCGCGCCGCGTTATTTACTGTTGACTGAGTGTTCGATGGGCGACAACATCGCCGCCGCAAATCCGGACAAAGAGATGTTGCGGCTGTGCAGTGTGCGTTGTCCGCACATGAATCAGATTACACTCGAAGACACGCTCGAATCGTTGCAGAAAGAGCAGTACGAGATCGTGATCGATGAAGACGTGCGCAAGCGAGCACTCCGGTCGGTCGAACGCATGCTCGAGATCGGTCGCGAAGACTGATCGTTGAATATGGCTGAAACAGAGGTGCTAATCATCGGTTGCGGCATCGCGGGCGCAACCGCTGCTCTCCGGCTGGCGCGCAATCCCAATCGCCACATAACCATCATTACTCGCGCGCGCGACACTCACGAATCCAACACACGTTACGCGCAAGGCGGCATCATCGGCCGCGGTCCGGACGACAGCGCCGAGTTGTTGTTTGAAGACATCATCGCCGCCGGCGCGGGCGTGAGTTCGCCGGAAGCCGCGCGCATTCTGGCGGTTGAAGGACCACCGCTGCTGAATGAAGTACTCGAACGGACAGCGGGAGTCGTTTTCGATCACGACGACGAAGGCGCACCGGTTTGGGGCCAGGAAGCTGCTCATTCGCGCCGCCGCATCCTGCACGTTGGCGACGCCACCGGACGCGCGATCAGCGACGGTCTTATCAGCACACTCAGCAAGTATCCAAACATCAAGATCAAATCCGACGCTACCGCCGTCGACCTGATCACGTTTCCACATCACTCGCGCGATCCACTCGACAACTATCGCGACATCTCGTGTCACGGTTGCTACGTCTTCGATCGCGAAGAGAGCACGGTGCATCGTTACCTCGCACGCGCGACGGTGTTGGCGACGGGTGGTCTCGGGCGGATCTATCGCAACACGACGAATCCGGTTGGTGCGCGCGGTGACGGTTTGGCGATGGCCCATCGCGCCGGCGCGCGGATCGCGAACGCTGAGTACGTGCAGTTTCATCCGACGGCATTGGCTGCTCCGGGCGCTGAAGGAATGTTAATCAGCGAAGCCGTGCGAGGCGAGGGCGGTGTGTTGCTGACTCCCGATCTGCGCCCGTTCATGAACAAGTATTCGCCGCAGTGGAAAGATCTCGCGCCGCGCGACATCGTGGCGCGCGCGATTCAACACGAGATGGAAGCAAACGGGTATTCGTTCGTGCTGCTCGACATCGCGTCGCATATGCCGGAAGAAGCGATTCGCGAGCGTTTTCCTTTTATTTATAACGAGTGTTTGAAAGTCGGTTTGGATATTTCGCGCGAACCGGTACCGGTGGTGCCTGCCGCGCATTACTTCTGCGGCGGCGTGTTGGTTGACGAGTGGGGCCAGTCCACGATCGAGAACTTGTATGCGATTGGCGAGATCAGTTGCACGGGTGTTCACGGCGCGAATCGGCTCGCGTCGACGTCGTTGCTCGAAGGTTTGGTTTGGGGAAATCGCGTTGCGATCGAGATCGAACGCGCGCTCGATCAACCGGAGAATGCGAAGCTAGCGAAGTTCAACGATATTCCACCCTGGGATGAGAGTGGTCTGAGTGCGGACCCGGATCCGGCGTTGATCCAGGGCGACATGCAAACGATTCAAAACATCATGTGGCATTACGTCGGTCTGGTGCGCAGTGCCGATCGACTGTCGCGAGCGATTCGCGAGCTGCGTCACCTGTGGAACGAGATCGAGACGTTCTACCGGACCACGAAATTGTCTGACGGGTTGATCGGTTTACGAAATGCAGTTGAGGTTGCGCTGATCGTCGCTCAGGCGGCGCAGCACAACCGTCAGAGTCGTGGATGTCATTATCGTCAAGATTCTGTTTCGTTTGAAGGCGACCGGCTGATTTGATTCGGGCGGGTTGTATACTCGGCCCATGAGTATTTACAAGGGGATCGCGGCGGGTGCGACGGCAGGATTAGTTGCGTCGTATGTAATGAACCAGTTCCAGTCAGCTTGGGGAAAGCTGATGGAAAACGAGGAGCGATCTCACGGCGCGCAGTCGCTTCAGCAAGGTTCACCGGAACACGGTATAGGCCGAGAGCTTGCTGAGCGTGGCGTTGACGAACCTGCTGACGACGCTACTATGAGGACGGCCAACGCGGTCAGCGAACTCGTTCTTAACCAGCACCTCGCAAAATCAGAAAAACAGAAAGCCGGAGCGATTGTGCATTACGGTTTTGGGGTTAGCACGGGAGCGCTTTATGGAGCCGTAGCCGAGGTGATGCCGGCCGCGACTGTTTGTGAAGGAACAGCGTTTGGGGCAGCAGTGTGGTTGATTGCTGATGAAGGAGTTGTGCCCGCGATTGGTTTATCGCGCAAACCGACTGATTATCCGCTTTCGATTCACACCCACGCGTTTGTATCGCATTTGGTTTATGGATTAACTACTGAACTCGTCCGCCGAGCAGTTCGCAAGGCGCTTTAGCCACAAAGAAGCACAAAAAGGAGTTGATGAAATTGTTCTGCCTTTTTGTGCTTTTTTGTGGTTAAAAATTGACCCAGGTTCCGGCGTCCTCCGCCTGTGCTTTCCGTAACAAGTAATCAGCGCAAACGACATCTTCGATCGCCAATCCCAAAGATTTGAAGAGCGTTATCTCCGTCAACGACGCCCTTCCTTGTTTGCTTCCAATCACCACCTCACCGATCTCAGCGACAATACTCTCCGGCGTAACAGCGCCTTCTTTCGCAGCCAATAAATAGTCGCCAGCTTCGTTCAAAGCCGATTCGCGACGGTCGACAAAGATCCGCGCCGCGGCCATCGTGTCAGTATCGATCTCGCGCGACTGCGGTGAGTGGGTTCCGATGGCGTTGATGTGCGCGCCGTCTGCGATCCAATTTCTTTTAAGAACGGGTTCGTGCGCCGAAGTCGCAGTGACAACGATATCCGCGTCCCGCACCGCCGCTTCATTCGAGTCTACCGCCTCAATCGGAAACGCCACCTTATCCTGCATCTCGCGAACAAGCTGACTCGCATGCTCCGGATTTCGGCACGCCACCCGCGCGCGCCTGATCGAACGAACAGCCGCAAGCGCCACGAGATGTGTTCGCGCCTGAACGCCCGCGCCAATAATTCCGAGTTCTGCCGCATCGGGCCGCGCAAGCAACCGCGTCGCAACAGCCGAAACCGCAGCCGTACGTGTCGCCGTGATCTGCGACGCGTTCATCAGCGCCAACGGCTCGCCCGTCTCCTGACTGAACAGGATCACCATGCCCTGATGCGCGTCCTTCCCAATCGACGGATTGCCGGGAAACACGCAGATCGCCTTCATCCCAAATGCGCCCTGTTCTCCGCCTCGATAAGCCGGCATCAGTCCGAGCAGTCCACGTGCATCGGGCGGACGAACGATCGTACGTAACGGTTGAAAAACCTCGCCGCGAGCGAGCGACGCAAGCGCGCCGGACATCAACTCGATGCACTCCGGCATCGGCAAGAGCCGCGCGATCTGTTCACTATCGAGTACTAAAAGCTTCAGTAGTTCCTCCCTCGAAAGATGATTACCCCAAAAGGTGAATCACCCTCCGTGATGCGCACGTTATGGTTAACGCTGAACTCCGAATTTTTAACTCAACTCCCCTAAAACTGCAAAAAAGCGCACTCCACGGGATTGGCACACTCATTGCCAAAAGAGACGCGGAGGCAGTAAGGATGAACAAAGGGTTGAAAAAAGGATTAATCACGATTGTTTGTTTGCTCGCGCTCATGGTCACGGCAATTCCAGCCGGTGCCCAGACCCGATCGAGACGCTACGACGGCCGGCGCTACGAGCAACGTTATGACGGACGTCGTTATAACAGGAATTGGAATCGCGATCGATCGGTATGGGACAGGCATCGCGACAAGATAACCACTGCGGCCGGTGCTGGCGGAGGCGCCTTACTCGGCGGAATCATGGGCGGCAAGAAGGGTGCGATTATCGGTGCGATAGTCGGCGGTGGTGGAGCGGCGCTCTACACCTACGGAATTCGAGACAAGAACGACGACAGGTATCGATATCGGAATCGGCGACGGTACTAAGCTCGTTCGATAAGGTTCGGTCACACATTGTAAGATGAGTGGCCTTGTGGGGGCCCGGATGCGAAGGGGAGAGCGCATCCGGGTCCTAACATTTTAAAGTTCCCGCCACATTTTGATTCTCGGCCAAATTGTCTTACTGTAGCTTCCTCACGTTCGTCGATCTTCCAATCTTAGGTTATAGATAGAGCCGCAATTTATACCGACTCGTCGGAGACTGTATGGAATTCAAGGAAAACATTCTCGGCCTCATCGGGAATACACCTTTGGTCAAGTTGAACCGTTTGGCGCGAGGAGTCAAAGCCCAGATCTTCGCGAAAATGGAGAACCTGAATCCGGGTTACTCAGTTAAGGACCGCATCGGCGTTTCAATGATCGAGGCAGCCGAACGCGAAGGCATTCTAAAGCCGGGCGGAACTGTGATTGAGGCGACTTCCGGTAACACCGGAATCGGTCTGGCGCTCGCAGCGGCAGTGAAGGGTTACAAGTGCATCTTTGTCATGACAGACAAAGCTTCGGTCGAGAAGTCGCGCTACCTGAAAGCGCTCGGCGCCGACGTTGTCATCACTCCGGTTTCAGCGAAACCGGGAACACCCGATCACTACGTTTCAACCGCTCGCCGGATCGCCACCGAAACTCCAAACTCTTTTTATCCGGATCAGTATTCAAACCCATTCAATCCGGAAGCACATTACCGCACGACCGGACCGGAGCTGTGGCGGCAAACTGAAGGGAAGATCACGCACTTTGTTGCCGGCCTCGGCACAGGCGGAACGATCTCCGGCACGGGCCGCTATTTAAAGGAGCAGAATCCGACGATCAAAATCATCGGCGCCGATCCTTACGGCTCGATCTTCAAGAGTTACAAAGAAACCGGCAAAGTGGTCGAAGCCACTCCTTATCTCGTCGAAGGAATCGGCCAGGAGATCGTGCCGCCGAACGTGCACATCAAGTACGTCGATGAAGTTATCAACGTCACCGATCGCGATTCGTTTGAAATGTCGCGACTGCTCGGGCGAATGGAAGGAATTTTCTGCGGCGGCTCAACGGGAACGAACCTGGCGGCAGCGCTTAAGGTGGCCGCGAATCTCGACGAGAACGCGATCGTCGTTTTTATTGTTTGCGATACGGGCGAGCATTACCTGAGCAAGCACCATTCGGACGAATGGCTGAAAGAGAAGCGATTGCTCGAGCCGCAAAGAATCACCGCCGGACTGATCAGCGGCACCAAGAAACCACAGGCGCCGAAGACTCTCGTTACCGTCGCGCCGTCAGATACTGTCACCGTCGCGCTCGAACAGATGGACGAACTCGGTCTCTCGCAAATCCCCGTGCTTGAAGAAGGAAAATGCGTCGGATCGTTGCGCGAGAATCGTGTGCTGGCGAAGGTTGTGCGTGACAGGGAACTGCTCAACGCGCCGGTTCGAGAAGTTATGGAAACAGGTTTTCCGAGTGTTGACGTCGATGCGAGTTCCAATGACGTGACGAAGAGATTGCAGACGAGTCCCGCGGTGCTGGTGGAAGAGTATGGCCGCATTGTCGGCATCATTACACGTCACGATGTACTCGATCTGAAGCTGAACAACGTTGCCCAGTAAAGAAGAAAAATTGCTGGCGGCAAACCGCGCTGCATTTCACAACTACCACATCTCCGACAAGTACGAGGCCGGAATTGCCTTGACCGGAACGGAAGTGAAGAGCGCGCTGGACGGCCGCGTACAACTGAAAGAAGCCTACGTTTCCGTGCGCGATGGCGAGGCGTGGTTGTTCAACGCCCACATTTCGCCGTATTCTCATGGCAATCGTGAGAACCACGAGCCGCTGAGAACCCGCAAGCTGTTGCTTCACAAGCGTGAGATTTCGAAGTTGGATGAAGCGATAGCCAAGCAGGGCATGACTCTCGTCCCGACGCAGCTTTACCTCAAGAATCGCCGGATCAAAATCGAAGTTGGTGTTGCTCGCGGCAAGAAGATGTACGACAAGCGCGAAGCCGAGTTAAAGCGAACGGTGGAACGAGAAACACGAGCGCAGTTGAAAGAGCGCAACAGATAAAGACGGCACGACGAAGCCATGCCGCACATAAGGCGGCAAGCCGTAATGAAAGGGTTTCGAGCAAGGTAAGTTTTGAAGTGATAAAAAATTAAGCTTTCCGCATTTCATATCGCAGGAGAATCCACTCACATGCAAGTTGAAGCCAACCGAGGTCCGATCGAAGAGCTTGACGTTCAAGCCCTCGCGGTTGCTGTGTTCAAAGACGAGAAACCCGGCGACGGGTTTTTGAAAAAACTCGATGAACTTTCCGGCGGGCTCGTGGGGTCCGCTATTGATGCCGAAGAGTTTTCCGGCAAAGAGGGCGAGATTGCCTATTTCCATCTTGTCGGGAGTAACAAGTTTAAGTTTCGACGCTTGATGTTGATTGGCGTCGGTGAAGAGAAGGATTATCAGAGTCCGCAAGTTTCGCAGATGAGTGGAACCGCGGTGCGTTCGTTACGGAGTAAGAACGTGAAGTCGATTGCGGTGGTGCCGCGAGTCAACGGCAGGGATGAAGAGACCGCGCGCCGAGCGGTCGAGGGCGCGTTCATCGCGCTGTTCGATCCCGATAAATACAGGACCGTTGATAAAGAGCAGAAGAAAGTCGATCGTCTGGTTGTGGCGATTGAAGGTGGAGACGAGGGCGCGCTCGACCGTGGTGTGAACGCGGGAACGATCGTCGGAGAAGCGATCAATTTCACGCGCGATCTCGCCAACGAGCCCGGCGCGTACATGACGCCGTCCGACATGGCCGAACGAGCGCGCGACATCGCGAACGAGTTTGGCCTGAGCATCGACGTGCTGGACGAAGCACGCATGGAACAGGAAGGCATGGGCTCGTTGCTCAGCGTCGCTCGCGGTTCCGAAGAGCCGGCCAAACTGATCATCCTGAAATACACCCCCGCGAATGCTTCCGGTGATGACAAGGATCTGCTGTCGTTTGTCGGCAAAGGCGTTACGTTCGATTCCGGCGGCATTTCGCTGAAGCCTGGCGAGAACATGGAGCTGATGAAGTACGACATGACCGGAGCGGCGACAGTCATGGGTGCGATGCGCGCGATCGCGCAGCTCAAACCGCCGATTCCGATTCTGGGTGTTGCTCCGTGCACGGAAAACCTGCCGTCGGGCAAGGCGACAAAACCGGGCGACGTCGTGAAAGCGATGACCGGCAAGACGATTGAAATCATCAATACTGACGCGGAAGGCAGACTCATTCTCGCCGACGCGATCGCTTACGCGAAAAAACTCGGCGCGACCAAAGTTATCGACATGGCGACGCTGACCGGCGCCGTTTCGATTGCCCTCGGCGACGTCAACGCCGCGGTCTTGGGAACCGACCAGCAGTTAATCGACGAGATCATTTCAGCGGGCAGGGAAGTCGGCGAGAAGTTCTGGCAGTTGCCGCTCGACAAGGAATACTCGAAGCAGATCAAGTCGGACATTGCCGATATCAAGAACGTCGGCGGGCGCAAGGCCGGCACGATTACGGCGGCGGCCTTTATTAAGGAGTTTGCTGACGGGGTGGCCTGGGCGCACCTCGACATCGCGGGAACGGCTTGGGGCGACGACGCGAAGCCCTACCGGTCCAAGGGACCGACCGGGATCGCCGTCCGGACGCTGTTGCGGATCGTGGACCGGGCCAGTACAAGCAGTTAAGACTCTGGATAGGAGTCGCAGAATTTACAAGATATCCCCTTTAAAAATCATGTAGGTTTTGTAAATCCTATCTACCGAAGTGTCATTAGTCGTAGACACTCGTGTTTCCGCTAGTTGACACTTGTGCAGTCGCGTACAAACGATTTTTTCGTTTTTCTGGGCTTTTTTGAAGGATCGAGGGATGGCATGGCGGTTGTAATGTCAGATAGCAATCGCCAAAGGGTGCGAGTCGCCTTAGTCTTAACGTCCTCGCCCCCTCGAATGCCGCTCGAGGTTATTATCCCGGCTCCCCTTTGGCACCCCCCTTCCAAAGGAATTTCCTTGGAACTTTTTCCCTGAGCCGGACATCTGAAGTAACTGAAAAGCCTTTTGGCTATTGCGTCGGGTGCTATAATTTCCGGGCCGAGCGCTTTCTCCTCAGGCAGCCCTGGCAATCATCGCTGGCTTTCAAGGAGTCCAACAGAAGCACAGTGATCGACTACTACAAAGTTCTGGGCGTTAAGAGCAATGCTTCGCAAGCCGAGATCAAATCGGCTTACCGGAAACTCGCGCGCAAAAGTCATCCCGATCTGAATCCAAACTCCGAAGCCGGACGCCAGTTTGCCCTGCTGTCGAAGGCGTATCACACGCTGATCGATCCGCAGGAACGCGCTTACTACGACGAAAAACTCCGCGAACAGAAAAACCGTAGCTATTCGATTCTCGACTCCAATAATCCACACGCGAAGCGCGCTCGTAATCTGGCCGTCCAAGCGAAATGGGATCGTTTGGTCGACGAAGTTCTGGAGCGCGATCGACTCGAAAACCGCGAACGCCAGCGTGCCGTCTTCACGACTGTTTCACTGTTTTTGTCGACGTTCTTCCTCGCGATGATGCGGCCGCAGCTTTGGCAGGTGTTTTCAGTGTGGGGCAAAGTGATCGTGCTCACTTTGTTTGTGATGGGTGTATGGCATCTTGCCAACCGTTTGCGCGAGTACCTCGCTCATTACACCTACCGGCCTGACTTGATTCAGGGCTCGATTATGAGAGGGGCGAGCTTACCGGAGCAGCCGTTTACGCGTTTCTCGGCGTACACATTTTTACTGGTCGGTTACGCGCTCAGCGTCGGCATCGGACTCTACATCGGCTGGCACACGCAGGACTTCTTCAACGACATCGCAACGATGTTTCGCGATCGTGCCGGCATCGTTCAGTCGAGCGTTCTGGCCTACACGTGGGCCGCGATTTTGATCCCTGACCTGATTATTTATCCCCCGATTGCGGTGCTCATCGTCGATACCGTGCACGGTATAACTTCGCGGATCGATTAGACCGCGGCTGTTTTCTGTTGGGCCGAAATGTTGCCTCCGCGCTTTTCGGTCGTGTATATTGCTGCCCCGTCGCAAAAAACTCTCGTCGCCCCGAAAGGAGCACGGATATGGGCAGAACAGTAAACGAGCGCCAGTTTCTCGCCCGGAAACTCGAGACGCTAAATGAAGCTGAAGTGTGTGAGGTCCTGGACTACATTTCGGCAATGGAAAACCAGCGCGAATCAAGGCGCCGTTCGAGAACTGTTTCAGCCACCTGGGAAGATGAGGTGGTGTCGGTTTTGGCAGAAGCTCGCGAGAACCGGCGTGCGCGGCAGGCGTTTGAGTGGGAAGCAGTACGCCGGAAAGCGGAAAAACGAGCGGCCGCACGAGTTGGCGCTCACCTCTGAATGAGCGAAGGGCAACCAGTCACATTCAAGATTTTGCCGGTGGTGATGTTTGCCGCAGGCATGATTCTTGTTCTGTTTGCAAACCTCACTCACGCGCAATCCAGTAGCAATCTCACACCGCTTCAAGCCGAGATTCAGAAACAACAGCAACGTCTCAGTTCCGCGGACGAAGAAGAACGGCGTGACGCATTGATGCGGCTCGCCGCGATGCATCGCGCGGCAGCTTCGCGCGTGGCTGTGCCCGCGCTTTCAGATCCTTCGCCGATGATTCGAGTGATGGCCGCAAAGGCGATTCTTTCACTTGATCCGGCGGAGAGTGCGGCGGCATTGCTGCCCTTGCTCAAGGATAAAGACGAGTTTGTGCGACGCGAAGTAGCTTACGCGCTGGGCCAGACGCACAGCCGAACCGCGACTTCAGCGCTCAGCGAACTCTTGTTGAACGACAAAGAAGCGGGTGTACGTGGCGCCGCGGCCGTGGCGCTCGGAAGGATCGCTGACGAGGCGGGAGTTATTGCCTTGGCGAGCACTCTCGCGCCGGAGTTATCAGCACCGGCGAAGAGCAAACGCAAACGCGAAGAGAACGAGTTTGTGTTGCGCGCATCAGCAGAAGCTTTGGGAAAAATAAAAAGCAGAACCGGAGTTCCGGCTCTGCTTTCAGCAGTTGGTAATGAGAAGTTTCCTGTCGATGTACGCCGCGAAGCAGTTCGTGCGTTAGGTTCGATCGGAGACCCTAGCGCAATCCCTACACTCAAAACAGCTTCACTCAGCGAAGATCCTTTTATCTCCAAACTCGCCTACGAATCACTTCGCAAGTTAAGCCACTAAAAAGCACAAAAGGTACAAGACAAGTCTCATGTCTTGCACCTCTTTTGTGCTTCTTTGTGGCTTTAGGCGTCTGGCTTGTCGCGGCCCTGGCCCTTCTTCGCGGCTTTCGACGCTGCGGTTGGAATCTGTAGACCAACGCCACCCGAAAGCGTTTCGCTGGAGTCAGCCCCGGCACTGGCGCCTTGCGTCATCTCATGAATCAACGCGCCGCCTGAGCTCTTCGAAAAGACGAGCTTGTTGCGAACCCCATCGACGTCGACGTGAACCAGATCACCCAACCCGATCTGCCCGGTCGCCACTAAGTTCGACAACGGATAGACCAGAAAACGTTCGACCGCGCGCTTCAAATGACGGGCGCCATATTTGTAATCGAGCCCTTCCTTCAGCAGCATGTCTTTCGCGGTTTCTGAACACTGAAAGACAAACTTGGTTCCGGCCGACTGCATGATCCGATCCTGAACCGCTTGCAGCTCGAGATCGAGAATCTGTCGCAGGTGATGTTCTTTCAACGAGCGGAAGACCACCACTTTGTCGATGCGGTTCATAAACTCCGGCGAGAATTTACGCCGCGCCGCTTCGACCGCCGTGCGATAAATCTTTTGATCGACTTCAGTGTCGTTAGGCATTTTGGTGCCTTTGCCGGGAGCGAAACCGATACCACCGGAAATCAGTTCCGACATCTCGCGCGCGCCGAGGTTCGAAGTCATGATCACCATCGACTTCGAAAAGTCGACCCGGCGGTTGTCGCCCAACGTCAACGTCGCTTTATCGAGAATACCGAGCAGCAGTTGCCACAAACTATCGGAAGCTTTTTCGATCTCGTCGAACAGCACCAGCGAGACTTTCATTTCGTCAGTGTGCATTCGATCGAGATTCTCCTGGGTCAGCATCGGCGAAGTTTCGCGATGGCCGAGATAACCCGGAGGTGAACCGATAAGCTTGGCGATCTCGTGCGAGTGTTGAAACTCAGCGCAATCGATCTTCACGACCGCGTTGGAATCGCCATAGAGAACTTCAGCCGCTGCTTCGATCACGCGCGTCTTTCCGGAACCGGTCGGTCCAAGAAAGAGCATCGTGCCGATTGGGCGGTTGGGCGGATTCATACCCGCCAGAAAAATTTGATAGAGACCACTCATGCGCCTGACGGCGCGTTCTTGACCCACGATTCGAGCCGTGAGCCGCTCTTCAAAGTCCTGAGCGCGAGGGCTCTTTTGATCGGGATCGAGGAAAACCGTACCCGTGTTGTTCATCGTTCTTGTCATTTCCATCTCTGCTAACATCGGCTCACTCCTTGCGGCTCTGTCGGGTCCATTTTCCGAATCAACTGGTCAAAAACTGCTGACCTGTTGTTGTTGCAAGCAAGGAACGATCCGCACGTTAAATTGATGCGCCTGAATGAATTGAAGTTCGCCAACTTGAGTTTTAGCGCCGAAAACGCCAGCAGGCTCGGAAGCTATATATACAAGTCTGAAGCGATTGTCACCTGAAAAGATTAAACAATGTTCTTTGTAGAAGTTATTGTTACGGCGACAGATGCGGGTTGCCTGACATTTCATGTCAAGCATTTACTGACAATAATTGTAGAAGTGCGATCTCACAGCAGTGAGTTGCACGTTTTCGGTGACGTGTGAATCAAAAGGTCTTAGGTCGTGTAGGAACAAACCACCGACAGCGTCGGTGGTGTTGCAGACACGTGTAGTTGGGGGTAGGTAAGATATGAAATACCACCGACGATGTCGGTGGATTTTTCAGACGTGACCTACAGGCAACCAGGTTAAAGAGAAGAAACACCACCGACCGCAGTCGGTGGATTTTTCAGACGTGACCTACAGGCAACCAGGTAAGGAGAAGAAACACCACCGACCGCAGTCGGTGGATTGTTCCTACACGACCTAATCGTAGTACTCGAGGCCGAGGTGCGTGATTAGGTCTTCGCCGCGCAGGTGGCGCAACGTGTTTTTGAGTTTCATTAGCTGAATGAAGATGTCGTGCTCGGGATACAGACCGGGCGCGGTTTGTGGAGATTTGAAGTAGAACGACAGCCACTCTTGCACGCCCTTCATGCCCGTCCGCTGAGCCAGATCGAGAAACAGCGCGAGGTCGAGAACGATCGGCGCCGCGAGGATCGAGTCGCGGCAAAGGAAGTCAATCTTGATCTGCATCGGGTAACCGAGCCAACCGAAGATGTCGATGTTATCCCAACCTTCCTTGTTGTCGCCGCGCGGCGGGTAATAGTTGATGCGCACCACGTGCGAGAAGTCCTTGTACAGGTCCGGATAGACATCCGGCTGAAGGATGTACTCCAGCACCGACAACTTCGACTCCTCTTTCGTCTTAAACGAATCCGGATCGTCCAGCACTTCGCCGTCGCGGTTGCCGAGAATGTTCGTCGAATACCAACCGTGCAATCCGAGCATGCGCGACTTCAGTCCGGGCGCGATGATCGTCTTCATCAACGTTTGTCCCGTCTTGAAATCTTTACCGCAGATCGCGAGTCGATTCTTGTCCGCGAGATTCATCAGCGCGGGAATGTCCACCGTGAGATTCGGCGCGCCGTTCGCGAAGGGAACACCCGACTTCAACGCCGCATAGGCATAGATCATCGAAGGCGCGAT
>DATEHX010000063.1:0-24598 GCA_035279345.1 Pyrinomonadaceae bacterium
ATCTTGAATCGCGCAAGAACAATCTTGAATCGCGCCAGAACAATCTTGAATCGCGCCAGAACAATCTTGAATCGCGCCAGAACAATCTTGAATCGCGCCAGAACAATCTTGAATTTCACCGGTGCATCTTGTTTCCGAGAAGTTCAAGATTGAATTTGAGTGGATCAAAATAAGATCTCAGCGATTCAAGATGCTATTTCGCGGTTACAAGTAGCGTTATCGGCAATTATTGTTGGTGGAATTGGCCTTATATTGATAGCAAAACTCGCCCGAGGCAGGTTTGTCTCTACTCGATTGGTAAGAGCCGGTGAGGGGACCGGCTCCGATCGAAGTGACTAGACGATGTACATTTTGCCGGCAAATAACTGATCTTCGAGGACTCGAGTCTCCGCCTCGACCATGCCGCAAAGGTTCCTTTCGGCGCATTGATTAAAAGCATAATGCTTTGCTGTGTTCGCAAGTGCCTTCGGGTGGGCACTTTCTTCGAGCGCGGCCATTAGGACCAGCAACGCCGCCGATTTGGTGTCGGGTTCATCACCGCCGCGGCAGATCATCTCGGCCAGGGCTTCGATCTTGTCGACATAAAGGTCATCGTCGTTCTTAGCGGTTGGTTCCTGCGTGAAGTCGATCGTATCGAGGCTTTCGCCCGCATCTACCCGGCGGAGTAATTCAGCCAGCCACGGATCGCTTGTCTCAAAGGCGTAACGAATTAAAGCTCGGGTTTGTGGATCAATTGACCTGTCGTTGATTACAGCCTCCGCACGCCGGCTGTAAGCAACAGCGATGCATCGATTAAATCCGGACGTGTTGTTCAGGTTTTGGTTTGAGTTGGTTGCGTGAGGTGTTTCTTCGCGCTCTACGGCGCTGTTATGATTAATCACGATCTTCATCCTTTCATGGAAGGTTGAGGGTTTAGGGCTGGTCTTGTGTTGGTCGCACAAAGCCGGCCCGCTTCATTTGTGAGTGCCGCGCACTATAACATAGTTCACGGTCCAAGTTGTGATTTTCCGCGAGTCAGAAGGTCACAGTCGTTGGTTTTCTTGTCGGCCCCTCTTCTAGTAGTTCGATGTGATCTGACGTGAAGTCTGAATCATCTACTGCGAGCATGGATCGAGAGTCTCGGGGCGTCGCGGTTCACCCACAAAAGAAGCACGACGCCCCGGCCCCGCCCCTCTGGGCTATGCGAGGCTACGATGCGTTTATAGCTGCCGATAACGAGGCGTCGCAATCACAAACGAGAAGCGACCTGATCGAGATTTAATGCAATCAAAGCTGCATAGTAGGACCACCCGCGCACACTTCACCCTTGCCGCCGACTGACAGCGAGACTCCGTTGAGGGCGATTCGGTTTAGCGACTTATCAATTTAATGATCGTGAGTACCACAAGCGCCGTGCTCACTGTTGCAGACTGAGCCGTTGTTGTCGGCGGTGGCGGCGTTTCTACCACGCCGTTGGTCGGGATATTGCCAGCCAAAACGGGCACAGACAATAACCCCGTGAGAGCGATAGCCAATATAAAGCGTTTCATCTTGAGTCTCCTTTGCGATTGAGGATGCAACCGTAGTTGTATCAAAAATGGCAAAGGCTCAGAAGCTATTGCGGATAGGCGGCAGCGAAGGTTAATATCCCGCCCGCAAGAAGTCTTACTACTCACCGCAAAAGGTCTATCTCTCTTGAAGTTGGCCTCACTAAGGCTGGACGTGTCGCATTTGTCTCGTGATGAGGAAGCTCTGTCCAGATGCAGGATCGCACTAGAACAAAGAGACAATGAAAATCCGCCGGGCGCTCTTGAGATCATGCGTCCGTTGTGGCGTGGAGTCGGCACGCAGCCTGAGATTAACGGTCTGCATCCAGAAACAGCCGCCTATGTTTTGTTTTGTACGGGCACTCTCACTGGCTGGATTGGCAGTCGCCATCAAATCAAAGAAGCACAAGAGACAGCACGAAATCTGATTACTGAAAGCATCACTTATTACGAGGCGCACAAACTCAAACGGGAAGCTGCCGAAGCACAATCAGAAATTGCGTACTGCTACTGGCGCGAAGGGCGAGTCAACGAAGCACGGATCATGCTTCTTGAGTCGTTGGAAGGACTGCCTCCTTTAGGGGAAAAAAGAGCGCGGGCGCTTCTCAAACTGGCAGATGTAGAACAATCGGCGGCGCGAAATTACGACGCGCTAAAACTTCTCACTGAGAACAGTGCTGTGTTTGAGAATGTCAGGCATGTAGTGGTTAAGGGCTCATACCATAATGAACTCGCCATGACATTCGAGGAGATCGCAGTTGCGGATAGACGCCCCGATTATTTTCAACGCGCCCTCACCGAATACAAAGCGGCAGAGCATCAATTCAAGTTAGCAAAGAATCATATCAATCGGGCGTCCGTCAAAAACAATGAAGCCGTTGTACTGTCAAAGATTGGGCGCTTCAAAGAAGCCCACAAACATCTTGACGAAGCGAGAACGATAACAGTCCGATTCAAGGATCGCACTCGCACGGCAATGATTGACAGCACTCGTGCGGACTTACTGATCGCCGAGGGAAGATTCAAAGCTGCCGAAGCTGTCGCCCGCAGAGCCGCAACCGCATTAGAAAAAGCCGAGCATCGATGTTGGCTTGTAGACGTGCTAATCCTACAAGCAACCGCTCTGGCCCGTTTGGGAAAGCAAGCACGCGCTTACCTCACCTTGCAGCGAGCGATAGAAGTTGCGCACCAAGCGGACGCCCTCAACAAAGCAGGACTAGCCGCACTTACAATGATTGAGGAAGTGGATCGCCTGTCACCGGACACTTTGCAGGCGGCATATCAGCAAGCGCGTGACTGGCTGTCCGACTCACAGAGTCTTGACGTGCTATCACGATTGAATGCAGCGGCGGGGAAACTCGCTGCCACTGTGCGGCGGGAACTGAGTAGAGACGAAGCCGTTGACCTTCTCTTGACGAAACCTTACGACATAGACGAAAAGCTATTGGAGTATGAACGCGATCTAATCAAACAGGCGCTCGCGCAGTCAGACGGGAAAGTAAGTCACGCGGCCAAATTGGTAGGGAAATCCTATCAGGGCTTAGCTAAAATGATCGAGACGAAGCACCCTGATCTAATCGAGAAACGGACGCCGGTGCGCCGCAGACCACGGAAACGGCAAGCGCGTGGTTAGCGGTGTATATATTCTCCCAAATTGGCTTACCACAGGATCGCCATACCAGCACCAGCGAGCCCGGTGTGAGAAGGCACTAGGGCAGCAGCACGAACAGGGGCGGCTCGCGGGTCTTGTGTTTAGGCACAAGGCCCGCTTTACTTTATGCGTGACATAACTAGATCGTATACTGACAGCGAAAGCGAGGTGATTTATGTTAACCAAACTTTTGCTTTCGCCCGACGCTAGGACATACCAAAATCCGATAGCCCTTCATAGCAGAGGGTGATTCAGAAACTTCAGACGGGCTGGAATTCTGAAGACCTTACGATTTCGGACGTGAGGTGAGCAGAGAAACGCAAGGTCGTAATCCCGAACTCATAAACCAGTAAGAACGACATGTCGCTGCTAAGCCCCGTTACCGAGACGGGGCTTAAGCACTTTTCGGGCAACCGCGTCTCGCGGTCTAGGTTTTCTGGCAAACGCCACTATTCGGGCAAAGCCCGTTGGAACTCTATAAGATGGGATTCAATCGCCTAACAAACGAGTAACGCCCAGCAGAGCTACTCACGTCAAAGACCACCCCGTTTTACCCCAACCCGTGATAAATTTGCGCCCCCGATGAAGGAACCCGACGCTCACGAACTTACACAACTCCTCGCAGCCTGGAGCGACGGCGAGGAGGAGGCTCTCGAAAGGCTTGCGCCACTGGTCCATGCCGAGCTTTACCGCCTCGCCAAACGCTACATGAGCCGCGAACGCCCTAATCATCTGCTGCAAACCTCTGCTCTCATCAACGAAGCATACGTTCGGCTGATCGACTGGAAGGCAGTCCGTTGGCAGAATCGCGCGCACTTCTTCGGCGTCGCCGCACAGATGATGCGCCGCATCCTTGTCGATTTCGCGCGGCAGCGTCCACGTGCCGCCAAGGACCAGGAAGCCGTGCAGATGTCGCTCGACGAGGCGTTGACCGTCAGCACCGAAAGAGATCCCGATCTGTTGGCACTCGACGATGCGCTGAAAAGTCTGGCCACGATCGACGAGCGGAAGAGTCGAATCGTCGAGTTGCGCTTTTTCGGCGGATTGAGCATCGACGAAACCGCGGAAGTCATGAAGTTGTCTTCCATCACTGTCATACGCGAGTGGAACAAAGCCAAAGCCTGGCTCTATCGCGAACTCAGCACTAACTAAATGGACCCCGAGCTGTGGAAACAAGTTGACGCACTGCTCGAGCAGGCACTCGAACTTCCGCCGGAAGAACGTGAAGCGTTCGTTGCGAAGGCCGCGGAAAACAATCCGGTGTTGCGTGATGAAGTGCTGAGTCTCGTGAAAGCGCAGTCGCAGGCGGCGCAGTTCATGGAACGTTCGGCACTGAACGTGGCCGCGCAAAACCTCGCGCAGAATTCCAACATCACAACGCTTGCTTCTTTGGTGGGCCAGGAACTCGGAACTTACCGCGTCGAAAAACTGTTGGGCGCCGGTGGCATGGGTGAAGTCTACCTCGCGCGCGATCTCAAACTCGGCCGCATGGCCGCGCTCAAAGTGCTTCCGTTGCACTTTGTGGTGGATGCTGAACGTTTGAGCCGTTTTCAACGCGAAGCGCGCGCGCTTTCTTCGTTGAACCATCCGAACCTCGTGACGATTTATGAAGTCGGCGAGGCCAAAGGTCTTCATTTCATCGCGATGGAACTGGTCGAGGGCCAAACGCTAGCGTCGCTGCGAGACAAGTTGAGCGTGAAGGAACTGCTGTCGATCGTGGTTCAGGTCGCGGAAGCGTTAGGCGCCGCACATCACGCGGGGATCATTCATCGCGACATCAAACCTGACAACGTGATGGTCCGGCCCGATGGTTATGCGAAGGTGCTGGATTTCGGTTTAGTGAAACTGAAAGAGGTAGAACCGGTTCCGGGAGCGCCGAACCACACCAAACTCGGCGTGGCCATGGGGACGTTGGCTTACATGTCTCCCGAACAAGCCGCCGGCGAACCGGTGGACCAACGCACCGATATCTGGAGTCTCGGCGTAGTGCTTTACGAACTCGCCACCGGCCGCAAACCCTTCACCGGTGAGACCCGGCAAGCCACGATCAACGCGATTCTTTCAACGCAGCCAAACTCAGTAAACAATACCAATCCAGATCTTCCGATGGATCTGGATCGCATTCTCAACAAAGCGCTCGATAAAGATCGCGAGCTGCGTTACCAGACTGCCTCTGATTTTCGCGCGGACTTGCGGCGTTTGTTGCGTGAGATCGATTCGTCCGCGAGTGCGTCAGGACCAGCAGCAGCCGCACGCCTCGAAGGCTCTGAGCAAACCCGATGGCTCTGGACCGTCATCGCGTCTTTTTTGATCTTAATGACGGCGGCGCTTGGCTGGTTGGTTTGGTTGAAGGCGAAAGCCGCGTCGCCGGACTGGTCGCGCGCCGCACATCTGCAACTCACGTATGAACACGGCACTGAGTTTTTTCCCAGCCTCGCGCCTGACGGTAAGAGTTTCGTCTATGCGAGCAACCAGCACGGCAACTTCGATCTGTTTGTGCAAAGAGTCGGCGGCAAGAATGCAACGCCGCTGACACCAAACACGCCGTCCAACGAGATCGAACCAGTGTTTTCGCCAAACGGCGAACGGATCGCTTTTCGCTCGACGCGCGAACCCGCGGGAGTTTACGTGATGGAAGCGGGCGGCGAGAACGTCAGGTTGGTGATCGCGGGTTGTCACCATCCGGCGTGGTCGCCTGACGGCAACGAGATCGTTTGCAGCAGCGCCGGTCACGAAGAAGCACCAACTACGAGGAACACACGGCCGAGCGCTTTGTGGATCGCAAACGTCGAAACGGGAAACAAGCGTTTCCTCTGCGAACACGACGCGATGCAGCCATCGTGGTCTCCCAACGGCAAACGCATCGCGTTTTGGTTCATGCCACCGAGCGCCGGGCGCAGTGACATCGCCACGATCGCACGCAACGGCGGCGAGATTGAAGTGATCACCAAAGACGCTTCCACTAACTGGAATCCCGTTTGGTCACCAGACGGCAAGTTTCTGTACTTCGCCAGCGATCGCAGCGGCAACATGAGCTTCTGGCGCGTGGCGATTGATGAAGAGACGGGGAAAGTATTGGGTGAAGCGGAAGCTGTTTCCACGCCTTCAAACTTCAATCGCCACTTGAGCTTTTCGGGCAACGGGAAGCGAATGATCTACGTGCAAACCGCGCAGGAGGCAAACATTCAAGGGATCAAATTCGATCCGAATGCCGAGAAAACTGCCGGCGAACCTTTCTGGATTACGCGCGGCGATCGATACATCATTCGTCCCGAGCTTTCACCTGACGGTTCACGCTTCGTCATGCGTATCTCGCGCCGCACGCAGGACGATATTGTTGTCGTCAGTCGCGACGGCACGCAGTGGCGCGATCTTACGAACGATAAGTTTTTCGATCGTTATCCACGCTGGTCGCCGGACGGCAAGAAGATCGTTTTTACTTCCGATCGCGGCGGCCGTTACGAGATCTGGCTGCTCGACGTTGACGCCGCTAATCTTCGTCAGCTTACTTTCGACACTCCCGGCGACACTACGTTTCCCATTTGGTCTCCGGACGGCAACCGGATTCTCTTTCGCAGCAACTTCGTGAACACAGTGCTCGAAGTGAATAAACCGTGGAACGAGCAGAACCTGCGTCTGCTGCCACCGGCTCCCGACAATCAACGCTTTCTGGTTTGGGATTGGTCGCCCGATGGAAAGCGAGTGCTTGGTAATTTGAGTGGGCCACCGTCGGTGGTCGCGAGCTTTTCATTCGAAACGAATCAGTACGAGAAACTGACTGACTTTGGCGGCGAGTTTGGCGGCGGTGCGATGTGGTTACCTGACAGCACTCGCTTCGTCTTCTTCCATAGCAATAAGCTTTATCTTGGTGACGTAAAGACGAAGCGTGTGCACGAGGTGTTTTCGTCCGGCGAAAATGAGATTCGCAGCGTGGACGTTTCGTCAGACGGCAAGATGCTTTACTTCTCGCTGTACTCCTCGGAAAGCGATATTTGGTTGTTAGACCTCGAGTGATACCAATTATGAGTTTCAAAAAGCGGCTGTTCTTGATCCTGTTCCTGGCTGGGTTTATAGGAGTCTTGTCCTTTCTGTTGGTGGACTTGGCGGCACTAATCGCGCTGGTTCCGATTCGGCCGGGCGTTGCGCGTCCAGTCATCCCGCCAGCGCTGAAGGTTCTCAGTTTGATTCAGCCGAGCGTCCTACTTGCTGTCGCTGTGTTGGTTGGTGTTGTGCTAGCTCCACGAGTTGGACTAACAGCTCCGGTTGCGGAATCACTTGCTGCCGGACGTGCGGCAGTTTCCGCGCTGAGACCACAACTCATTCCCGGAGTGGTGGGAGCCTTGATTGGCGGTCTGGCGATTGTTCTTACAAGCATAGTTACCAAACCGTTCCTGCCGGCGGAAACGATCGCGCTCATGGAGAAGTTCGCCAACGTTGTTCCCCTGCCGACACGTCTTCTCTATGGCGGAATCACTGAAGAGTTGTTGATACGGTGGGGACTGATGACGCTTTTTGTGTGGGCTGTTTGGCGGCTATTTCAGCGACGGTACGATAAACCGGCAAGCGCTTGCTTCGTCGCGGGGATTCTGCTCTCAGCTTTTATATTTGGCCTTGGTCATCTTCCTGTTGCCCTCACGTTGCTGGGCCAGGTTACTGTCGCACTTGTTGTCTTTGTGATCGTCGCCAACTCAGCGTTTGGAATCGTTACCGGCTATCTTTATTGGAAGTACGGTCTGGAATCGGCGATCGTCGCGCACATGCTGGGCCACGTGGTGTTGGTTACGGCAACTTACGCCGGACTATACTAAAGGGCGGCGTCGAAAAGATGCTGATAGAAATCGTCGATTATCAACCTGACTGGCCGAAGCAGTTTGAGATACATCGCCAGATCATCGCGGCTGCGCTCGGTGATTCCGCGTTGCGGATCGAGCACATTGGTTCAACTTCCGTCCCCGGCCTCGCTGCCAAGCCAATCATCGACATTCTTGTAGTGGTCCAGGATTCAACAGCCGAGTCTACTTACCTGCCGCAATTGGAAGTTGCCGGCTATGTTTTGCGAGTGCGCGAGCCCGATTGGAACGAGCACCGAATGTTTAAGACTCCTGAAAAGAACGTGCACGTTCACGTCTACTCGGCCGGTTGTCCCGAGATCGAACGGAACCTTATCTTCCGCAATCGCCTGCGCCAGAACATCGAAGATCGACACCGTTACGAACAGACGAAACGTGAACTTGCTGCGCGAGAGTGGTCGGACATGAATGAATACGCGGACGCCAAAACGGACGTGATCGAAAGCGTTATACGCTCAGTCATTACTTCGCGCTAGTTTGAATGCCTCGACGAAGCGCTGGTGCTTGTTGGAGTCTTCCGTGAGAATCGTGCTCAAGATGCAAACGCGTTGCTTGCGATAGACGACTGCCAGGCGGTCGACCATTGAGCGCAGGGCGGAATTAATTGGATGATAGCGGTATCGCGATTTGTCCGTGTCTGATTCGAGCAGCCCGAGGGTTTGAAGTGCGGTTAATTGCTCGTGTGCAGTGTCCGTCTCGAAATCCAGTGCACTTGCAACCTCGCCGACAGGGAGCGATCGGGACTGCTGACGATGCAGCAACAGTAGCACCTCCAGTTTGGGAGCCGTTTGGATTTGCTCTTTAATGAACTTTTTGAGGTCCGCGGAAATATATTGTTGTCTCGTCATTGATCTTGCCTTGAGACACATTGAGGCGCCTCGCGGCGCCTCAACTGTCCGGGCGATGTGACCTCTCTTCTTAGTTGACGCTCCCCAGCGTTGTTATTAGCTAGTCAACCGTCACACCGTGATGAGCGTTTGCATAGTAATAAAACTGCTGTTGCGGGAACATCAGTTTTAACACCTAAGTAGTGAGTGATTTCACCTATGTTCGAGGATATAGCGGGCGATTTCCACGCGATTGGTGAAGCCTTTTTTATCGAGTATGTGACTGATGTGGTTTTCGACGGTCCGCACACTGATCTCGAGTTTCGCGGCAATCTCCTTGTTACTTAAACCACGCGACACGGCCAACGCGACACGCTTCTCAGCATCAGTTAGCGCTTCGTCCTGAATGGCGGCTTCTTCGGCACTCGCAGAGCTAAGCAACTGCGCGATTTGCGAATGAGTTCGCTCCACGCGATTGAGAATTCCGTTTACGACGGCAATCAACTCATCGGGCTCAAACGGCTTTGTCAGGTAAGCGTCGACGCCGGCCCGGAAACCCTCGATGCGATCCGCGGTCTCGTCCTTTGCCGTGAGAAACACGATCGGCACGAGAGCTGTTCTTTGTGAAGCGCGGAGTTGACGAGCGAGCTTGTAACCATCCATTCCCGGCATTCGGATGTCGCTGATGATGAGGTCGGGTATCGACTCCGCCAGGTGTACGAGAGCTTCTTGTCCGCCGCGTGCAGTGCTCACGTCGTAGTTTTCCGTTTTGAGACAGGCGGCAACGGCGCGCAGGAGGTTTGGCTCATCGTCAACTACCAACAAGCGCTTTGGCATCGGCGTCCTCCTCGCTTTCTTCAGCGCCGGGGGCCTCAATCCATCGAGGAAGATTGACACTGAACGTCGTTCCCACACCTTGCCTGCTCGCGACCGTAATCTCGCCGTTGAGTTGGCCCACAATGTGTTGCGCCAGATAGAGACCGAGGCCGACTCCCGGTGCGGCTGTGCCCGGTTGATCCGCGACACCATCCACCTCCGCGGCGCCGCGATAAAACTTTTCAAAGATATGCGACTGATCGGCTTCGGAAATTCCTTTGCCCGTATCTGTGATGGTGATTGCTACCGTGCCGTCATTTGTTTCCGCAGCGACCAGAATGCGGCCACCCTCAGGCGTGTACTTGATTGCGTTGTCGATCAAACTTCGAACCACTCTTCGCAGCGCTTCAAAGTCCCCGCTAACAGCGCCCGTTTCAACAGGAACGTCAGTCGTCAATCGAAGACCGAGCAATTCGGCACGATGCCGCTCAACTCGCACACACGAATCGATCAATTCACCAACGTCAACACGCATTTTGTGCAGCTTGTATGCTCCCGATTCAATCCGCGACACGTCGAGCAGATTACCGACAAACTCGATCTGCCGGTCGCATTCGACCGCGATCGTCTTTGAGTACTCGAGCTTTTCGTCTTCGGAGACGTCGTTTCGCTGTAATAGGTGGGCAAACAGCTTGATAGTGGTCAAAGGTGTTTTGAGTTCGTGAGAGACACTACTGACAAATTCGGACTTCAATCGATCCAGTTCCGTTAACCGTTCTTCACGTTCCGCGATCTGCGTTGCCATGGTATTGAAAGCGGTTCCGAGGTCGCGAATCTCGCCGCCTCCCAGCCGCTCTGCTCGTGCGGTTAGATCGCCTCCACCGAGTTGCTGCGCCGCCGCGCGTAGCCGGCGAATCGGCATCACGATACTTCGTTCGATCACTAACGCCGCCGCCAGCGCGAGCAGCAACGCGATCAGTCCGATCAGCGCGTAACGAATCAGACGTTGCCGCGCCGGTTCGTACAAGGTCGCACTCGGAATACCGATCATTGTCACTAAGCCGGTTTCTCTTACGTGGGCCATGCCGTAGACACGTTTCACGCCGTCGATCGGACTCGTCAGTTCGACCACGTTAGTTCGCTGGTTAGTGAGTACGGAAGAGAGCGGCGCCCAGCTTTCATCACCTTCCGAAGGTGCTTCCGATCCGCGACGTCGATAAAGCACACGCCCATCGGAATCGACGACGGAGATAACCACTTGCGGCGAGAGCTCGATACTGTCGAAGAGTTGATTGATCGCCGCGCCGTCAATTCGCGCAATGACGGCGCCACCCTTTTGCGTCGGCACGGCGACGATCACGGTCGGGCGCGCTTCGTCGAGTGTACGGTCAGTGACGACGGTCCAGGAGTTTCGCTCACGCATTTCCGAAACGAGATAATCGGTAAGTGCGTTCGGTAGGATCTCGCGGCGGGTTGGCTGCGACATCAGCGTCGTGCCGGCGGCGTTGGTGATGCGTAAGTCGAGCCAGAAAGGTCGCGTTCGGAGTACGCTTTCGAGATTTTCGCGAATGCTCGGGGTGCTCGTGTCTTTGTCACCGGCGAGTGCTGAGATCGCGTCGAGTGCCTTCTTTTGATTGTCGAGCCAACGTTCGAGAGCGACTGAGGCGAGATCGACCTGCTGCTTGACGGAGTCGTCCATTTGCGAGCGGCTCAACCGCCACATATTTCTGAGATCGAGCGCTCCGACCAAAACCAGCGGCACGGCGATACCGGCAGCCAGTAGCAGCAATTTGCCGCGAATCCCCAAGCTTCAACTCCTGAACTTCAACGTTAGATTAAGAAGTATACCTAGACGCCAAGAAGCACAAAAGGAAGCACAATTCACTCACATTTTCTGCATTGTTATGGTGACGACCGGCTTGTCTCCCGCAGTGCGGTTATACGACACCCAGTAGCCAGCCTGGGGATAACGATTTAGTTGATACAACGAGCCATCTGCTTTCGGTTGTACTCCAACGCCGAGCACCGCCTCGGGAGTTGGCGTCTTACCGTCGCCGCCGAAGTAGTCGATCGAGATCGCAGTCACTTTGCCTTTGTCGTCGTAGTAGATCTGCGCAGACTCCTGGTCCGAGATAGCCAGATAGTCCTGGCTGTCTCCTTTCTTGATCTTCTCGAGTTTGGCGCGAACGTCGCCGGCTGCCATGCCGATACTGATGCCTCGATAATCGGCAAACACCGGCGCGTTGGGCGCGGCCGCTTTGTTCGTCGTTGAGTTCACCACCGTTGCAACTTGTCCCTGCGTTGACGAGGAGGTGGAGGTGGTTTGTGCATTAACAACCGAAACCGTCATCAAGAAGACGGCCGCAATCGATAACGATGCGAGACGAATAACGATTCTCAAACTGCTTCCCATTTGTACTCTTCCTTCCACATTCAGTAGGCCGCAATAAGCCGCTTAATATCTTAAGGAACGGGGCTTTATGGAACATCAGTGGCTTCACTTATGGCATAGGTGTTTACACTGATTCGCGCGCTTCGATTTGCGACTAGCATGTGGACCAGCATGCTCCTTTGAGCTGGACCGAGAGTAAGGGGTAATGAGAGCGGTAGGACAGCACGTTTCTGGTAAGGGCAATGTTTTTGGTTCGGGGTTTTCTGCGCTTACCATCCCCTGGAGGCGTGTTGTCCTCTTCTCGACTTTAGCCCTTGGTTTCTTTCTCCTGGGATTTGCTCCCATGTGGCTCACGGCTACACGGGCCATCGAACAGCGTGACGCAGCCCAGCGTGGGGTTAGGTTGGCCCAGTTACAAAACACGCTGGCTGCGGCGCTGATCGACGTGCAGCGCGGGCAATACGAACCAGCACGCCAACTCACCAGCGACTTCTACACAGACTTACGCCGCCAGATTGATTCTGACACCGGGGCTGTTTTGACTTCCGGGCAGCGTGAGGGTTTTCGTGCTCTACTCGCCGAACGCGACGAGTTGATAACTCTCCTTGCGCGCAGCGACTCCGCCGCCCGGGATCGTCTCTTCGCCGTCTACTCCACCTACAACAAGCTCGCCGACAACGGCCGCTGACGCTCAAAACTTATCTACGTCCAACACCGCTTCGGCAAACGCCTGTGGCGCTTCCTGTGGCAGGTTATGACCAACGCCGCCCTTGATGAGACGGTGCGTGTATTTGCCTGAGAATTTTTTCGCGTAGGCACTCGGCTCAGGATGAGGCGCGCCGTTCGCATCGCCTTCGAGAGTGATGGTTGGCACGCTGATCGCAGGAGCAAGAGCAAGAAGTCGTTCAAGATCGTCGTATTCACGTTCGCCTTCAGCAAGTCCGAGGCGCCAGCGATAGTTGTGAATCACTATATCGACGTGATCCGGGTTGTCGAAGGAGGCTGCGCTACGATTGAACGTCGCGTCGTCGAAGTTCCATTTTGGAGAGGCAAGCTGCCAGATGAGCTTCGCGAAGTCGCGGCGATACTTTTCATAACCAGCGCGGCCGCGTTCGGTCGCAAAATAAAACTGATACCACCATTCGAACTCGGCCTTTGGCGGCAACGGCGCCCGGTTCAACGCCTGGCTGCCGATCAAGTAACCACTCACTGAGACCATCGCTTTGCAGCGTTTCGGCCAAAGAGCGGCTACGATGTTTGCCGTTCGCGCGCCCCAATCGAATCCACCGAGGATCGCTTTGTCGATCTTTAACGCGTCCAGCAATGCAATGACGTCTCGACCAAGCGCTGCTTGTTGACCGTTGCGCAAAGTTCTATCGGAAAGAAATCTGGTTGTGCCGTATCCGCGCAGGTGGGGAACGATGGCGCGATAGCCTTTCGCTGTTAACAAAGGCACGACGTCCACATAGCTGTGGATGTCGTATGGCCAACCGTGCAGCAGCAGCACGGGACGTCCGTTCGCAGGACCAAGGTCGGCGTATCCGACATTTAAAACTCCCGCATCGATCTGCTTGAGCGAGTCGAACGTCGCGCTTTGCGCTGCTCGAACTTGCGGTAGTTGTGTGGCGACAAGAGCCGCGCTGGCAGTGCCTAAAAAGTGACGACGATCGATCATGTTTTAGTCTCCTTCTGAAGAGTTCCGGTTGTTCCCGCGCGGCGAAGTGTCCGCCCTTGTCCACCTGATGATAATAGATAAGCTGGCTGACCTCTCCGAGTTTTCGCGTGCGTACTTCGAGCATTTGTGTTTTCACCGCTTCGATCACTACAGCACACGGGAACTTCGTAAATCTATTGGTCGTTCGTATCGGTATCGAGTAATATCTGCGTCTCCCTAAACTGCGTTGCCGTATCAGTACAAACCCACTTACCTTGGAGTTGAGCCATGTCAAAACACATAAACCTGATCCGTTTGTTTTCTGTATTTGCGGTTCTCTTACTGATCTCCTCTGCGGCAATCGCGCAACCTGCCACCGGCACAGTGAAAAGATTTTCGCTCAAGTCGACAGTGCTGGGTGAAGAGCGAGTCGTGTTGGTGCGTACTCCGGCCGGATACGAACAGAACAATTTGAAGTATCCGGTGCTTTACATGACCGATGGCGACGCGCACATGGGCCATACGGCGAGCACCATCGAGTTTCTGGTTCGCAACGGCCGTATCTCGGATTTGATTGTGGTCGGCGTGACGAACACGGACCGCACTCGCGACCTGACGCCGGCCAAGGGCAATGACAAGAACGCCGCGGGCGAATCGCGTTTTCCCACCGCGGGCGGCGCCGACAACTTTCTCAAGTTCTTCGAGGCGGAACTCATTCCGGAAATCGAGAAGACATATCGAGTTCAGCCTTACCGCATCTTCGCCGGCCACTCGTTCGGTGGACTATTCGCGATCCATGCGATGATCACGAAGCCGAGCCTGTTCAATTCTTATGTCGCTGTTAGTCCTTCGTTGCAGTGGGCCGACGCTGAAGCGTTGAAACGCGCCGAAGCCTTCCTGAAGAACCAGAAGGAATTGAAAGTCACTCTGTTTGCATCTATCGGCGACGAACCGGGCGCGATTGGCGAGAGCTTCGATAAATTTAAAGAAGCGCTGGCGAAGTCGAACATCAAGGGGTTTGTTTGGCAAGCCGAACGTTTGGGTGATGAAGACCACGGGTCAGTGGTGCTTCGCAGTCATTACATCGGATTGCGCAAGGTCTATGAAGGCTGGCAGGCTCCGCAAGATCTGCAGAGTGGCTTGAAGGGTGCTGACGAGCATTACAAAAAGCTGAGCGAGAAGTTTGGCTATTCAATTCCGGTGCCCGAAGGGCTGATCAATCAACTGGGTTATCAGCTTCTCTTCGAAAGCAAACCGGAAGAAGCGATCGCCGTATTCAAGGCGAACGTCGAACGTTATCCCGGATCGGCAAACGTTTACGACAGTCTTGCTGAAGCGTACGAACAAGGCGGACGCATCGAACTCGCCGAACCGCTCTACGACAAAGCGCGGACTATTGGCGAACAAAACAACGATCCGAACGCGGCGCTTTTCAAGGCCAATTACGAACGCGCTCACGCGAAGCTGAAAGACACTCAAAGCAAGAAGCAGTAAGTTATTACCTGAAGTAGTCTTGTTAATTCTGTGAATCCTGTCTACTAGTGGAATGGCGCGCGTCCCGGAGCCCTCTGGGATCGCGCGCCATTTTTCGGGTGGGATTCTGCGGGGGATGCGTCAGGCAGCGACAGGCAGGCGCTGCGAGTAAACAAACTCGGGAACAAGAATCGCGGAATCGATGTCAAATACGGTGTTAAGCCGCGTGATTTCGAAGATTCGGTACAACGGCTGATTCACGTTTCTCAGCTCGAGGTGAATGCCCTTTGCGAGTGTCTGCTCGCGTAGTTGTAACAACACGCCAAGCCCGTGGGCGTCGACGGTTGTGACGTTCGACAAGTCGAGAATGAGTTCCCTCGTGTCGTCGGCTAACGGGCCGACATTGCGGAGGAGCTCGGTTTGACCATTTACAATTTGTCCTTCGAGGGAAAGAACCTCGACTGCATCCAATCTTTTAGCGTGTACCTTCAACATGATGCCCCCAGTCCGATATTCAGTTACGTGCCGTTTGTTGCTGTGGCTAAAAGTTATTCCATCTCGTTAACGCTTAGGTTCCACTTTTCTTAACTGTTGGTTACCAGTTTTTTCTGCGTCCGTTGAGATAACACCGCCAGCTTGGGATTTTGGGTCAACTTTTTTTGAGGTCCATTGAACTATGTGCCAACTTGAGAGCTTTGCGCGGTACTTCGGATATTGCGCAGTTAGTCTTTTTCTCCTGGTAACGGCTGGTTCCAGTGTGACTGCGCAGGTTGAAGCAACGAATACGTTGGTTCCGGTTCAAATCCGCCTCACCCCCGACCAGAAGACGATCATGCTTGGGGAGCCGCTGTTCATCTCGTTCGAGGTAACAAACGTATCGGGCGAGAAATTGTGTCTCGGTGTGAATAATGATTTTATCAACGTGCTTGGCAGGCCGCAGCGATTCAAAGTTTCAGTTAGAACCGCTGAGGGCCGGTACCTACGTAAGATCGACGTACCCGGTGATGGCGGTGCTGTCGACTGCGATCCGATTGAACCGGGCGAAACCTATAGCGTCAGGCTCTTTCTGCCACATTGGGTCACGATCGAACGTGCGGGTTCATATGAGACCTATGTAACACGGCAAATGAGCTTTTTCCGTTACCCATTCTCCAAATTCCAGCGCCCGAGATATTCAATGCTTGCCGAAGCCAAAACGGATTTCACCGTAGTGCCCGCCGATGAAAACAAAATGGGCAGCGTTATTAACGCTCTCGGAAGCGTCATGCTTGATGCCGGCGACCCGGAGGCTATCGACTCAGCAATGGCCCTTGCTTCGATAGACGACAAGAGAGTGATTAGTTATTTTGCGGAAGCACTCGGGCGGTTTGGAAATGTCGGATTTGCCATGGGCCGCGACGGCGAATATACGATCAGCTCCAGATCGATAACGGCACTCGCCACGTACGACGACGACCAGGCAATAGCAGCACTACAAGCCGCGATGAAGAGTACGAGTGACGATGTACGGTTGCTCGTAGCCAAAGCTCTTGGCGCCAGCCCGCACAGATCCGCCAGTACGCTGCTGATGAAAATGCAGGACGACAGCTACTATTTTGTTCGGCTACGGGTTGCGCAGGGACTGAAAAACGTTGAGACTACGGAGGCCAAGGCCACCCTTCAGAAGCTGCTAAAAGACGAGAGCAACGACGTCAGGGAGGCCGCTCGAGAAAGCCTGAACTAAGCTGCCACAAGAACCATCCTCAAGGTGTTCTAATTATTGAGCACTACTTCCGAAAGCTAGTTGAACCACCCCGACGCCCGTCGATCTGCGTGCGAATGGAGGAAAGTCATGACCAGCGTATCCCAGGATGTGCGCTATAGCCTGCGCCAGTTGTGGAAGCACAAGGGGTTTACAGTGGTCGCGGTGCTCACGCTGGCACTGGGCATCGGTGTCAACACCGCGATGTTCAGTGTGCTGAATACCTTTCTCTTTCGCTCCTTGCCCTATCCGGAGCCGGATCGGTTAGTCAGAGTTTTCCGCACGTCGCCGCACTCGCAAAACTGGCCGTTTTCCAATGCCAACTTCTTCGACCAGCACGACCAGAACACCGTTTTCGAGAAGATGGCGGCGTACACCTTTACCAGCCGCAATCTGAGTGAACAGGGACAAACGGCCGAACGTTTGCTCGGCCTCGCGGCAACCGCCGATTTCTTTCCGATGTTGGGAGTCGCACCGGCGCAGGGGCGTGTGTTCAAACCGGAAGAGTTTGAAGCGGGTGCTGACAATGTCGTGATCCTGACTGACCGTTTTTGGACGCGCCGTTTCGGCAGCGATCCGAACATCGTCGGACGCACGATCCAACTCGACGGAAAGACAGTCGAGGTAATCGGCGTGATGCCTCCCGGATTCGACCATCCGATCCTGTGGGGACCAATAGACATCTGGCAGCCACTCGCATTTAGCAAGGAACAAAGGGCAAACAGAGGGACCAACTACCTCTCTTCGTTTGGCCGTCTAAAACCCGGCGTGACGATCGGGCAAGCCGAGCAAAGCATGATCACGCTCGCCTCGAACATTCACAAACAGAACTCCTCGAATGAAGGCGAGAGTGTCCGGCTGGAACCGCTTCAGCGATCCATATCTGACGATATCGGCAGAACGGTCATGTGGTTCACTTTTGGTCTCGCGGGTTTCGTGTTGCTGATCGCGTGTGCCAACCTCGCCAACCTTCAGCTTGTTCGCACGGCAGCGCGTTCGCGCGAGCTCGCGGTGCGTGCAGCGCTCGGTGCGGCTCGCATGCGACTGTTGCGACATTCGCTTACCGAAAGCATCGTCGTTGCGCTGATTGGTGGAGCGATCAGTCTGGTAGTGGCTATTGCCGGTGTTCAATTTATTAGTAATCGTCTTTTCGTCGGTTTGCCTGGGGCGAGTGTGCAACTCGATTACAAAGTGTTTGGCTTCGCGCTGCTGGTTTCGGTGTTGACGGGTGTGCTGTTCGGAACTGTTCCGGCATGGTTCGCATCACGCGCGGATATAAACCTGGCGTTACGAGAAAACTCGCGCGGCTCTACCGCCGGAAAATCTCAACACCGGTTGCGGCACACGTTGATCGTCGGCGAAGTCGCGTTTGCGATGGTGTTGCTCGCGGCGGCGGGATTGTTCCTGCGTGGCTTGCACCGTTTCATCAATACCGATCCCGGCTGGCGTGTTGATGGATTGTTGACGGCGCAGATGAGTCTTAGCGGAGAGAAATATAAGGAAGACAAGCAACGCGCAGCTTTCCTGACTGCACTGGAAAATCGTCTCCGCACGTTGCCCGGCGTAGAGCACGCGGCATTAGGCATTTCACAACCGGTCTATGGTTTTCAAAACAGTAATTCATTTTTGGTTGAAGGAAGACCGGAGCCGCCGCCCGAAAAGATGCCGGAAATATTTGTCGAACCGGTAAGCAACGACTATTTCGCGACGCTCGGAGCTCATTTATTACAAGGACGTACGTTCAACGAATCCGATGTGGCCGATCGTCCGCTGGTTGTGATCATCAACGAATCAACCGCCCGGGCTTTCTGGCCCAACGAGAGTCCGATCGGAAAACGCGTTAGCGACGCTGGCCGTGAGAGGACGTATGCCCAGGTTGTCGGCGTCGTTAACGACCTCGCATTTCCGGCAGACCTGGGAGAGCCTTATACACGCTTTCAATCGTTTACTCCGGTAGCCCAGACGGCTCCAGGGTATCTCACGATCCTCCTGCGCACCTCCTCGAACGCGGAAGCGTTTGGCAACACTTTGCGCAACGCGGTTGCGGAATTGGATCCGAGTTTACCCGTTTACCGGATTCGCACGGCGCAGACGGCGGTCGAGCAGGGATTAGGCAGTATTTCGTTGCTGGGAAGCTTGCTCGGAGCGTTTGCTTTCGTCGGTTTGATTCTCGCAGCGATAGGCATTTACGGCGTCGTCTCTTACACGGTGGTCCAACGTACCGGCGAGCTCGGAATTCGCATGGCGCTCGGAGCGCAAACGCGCGATGTTCTTAGGTTGGTGTTGGGCAAAGGGGCCGTGCTGGTGCTGATAGGTGCGGTGTTGGGTGGCGCTGGTGCGTATGGCGTATCGATAATATTAGAATCTCTTATTCCCTCGCTGCCAACGCGCAGTCCACTAGTGCTTGTGTTGATGGCACTCGTCCTGATTGTAGTGGCGCTATTGGCTTGTTACATTCCCGCGCGCCGCGCGACGCGGGTCGATCCACTGGTGGCGTTGAGATCAGAGTAGCCACAAAGAGGCACAAAAAGTAGGCTAGGCCAATAGTGCACCCACCACGACCCGCAGCACTCCGGCGCCGAGGATGACCCAGAAGGCGTTGGGACGATAACGGACCAACGTGTACATCGCCAAAATCATAATCGACAGCCCCACCCACGAGTGGATTCCCGCGCGGCCAACACTCAACGCCGCTGCGACCAGCAAGCCCACGACCGCCGGTGCTACGCCTCGCAAAAATGCCTGGACCTGTTCGTTGTTGCGAAATCTGCGAAGGGAATGAGCGGCGGCGATCGTCATCAGAAACGCTGGAAGAAAGATGCTGATGGTAGCCACTAAAGCTCCCAACGTTCCCGCGACGCGGTAACCGACGAACGTAGCCGTAATCAACACTGGTCCAGGCGTGATTTGTCCCAGCGCGAAAGCATCCGCGAACTCCTGATGCGTTAACCAGTGGTTCGTGTTTACTACTTCCGACTCAATCAACGGCACCATCACCAGTCCCCCACCGAACGTGACACTGCCGATGCGCAGGAAGATCGCCGAAAGCGTAATCAGTAAACTCAACTTCGCAACCAGAGGCATAGCGACAGCAAGCAGACCCACGGATCTCAACGTGAGGGATTCTTCACGTTCTTCGCGTTCTTTGCGTTCTGCTTTCTGCCTTCGCAGCCGCCTTTGTTTCGCCAACCGCGTGCGAATACGTGTTCGCCGCCGGTCGATCAGCGTGCGGAGATTTCGCCATTGCCGCAACTGCTTGCCGGCAAACGAGTCGATATAGATTCCAAACAAGCCCGCGGCGAACACCACTTCGAGCACCGTAGCGTCGAGCACCGCGACCGCCAAAAACGACAACACCGCGAGTAACCATTGCCAGTTACTAGTCAGTATGTTTTTCCCCATGCGCCAGGATGTCACGAGGATCAAAGCGACGACCGCGCCATTCAACCCGTGAAAGAATTGCTCGGAACCCGCGAAGTTATGAACGTGCTTGTAGAGTATCGCGAGGGCGATCATCATCAGCATCGAAGGCAGAATGAACCCGCTCATGGCCGCTGCCGCGCCGCGCCATCCGCGCAAGCGCACGCCGATGTAAGTCACGGAATTACCGGCGCTCGTGCCCGGCAAACTTTGCGCAAGGGCCACCGCTTCGGCAAATTCCGAATCGGTTAACCATTGACGTTTGCGAACAGTGAGAGTGCGGATCTGAGCCAGGACGGCGATGCCGCCGCCAAACCCAACGAGACCGATTTTGAGAAAAGATAGGAAGAGACCTGCGAGAGTAGCGGTACGCGAGATTCGTTCTATTTTCCTTCTCGCGAAACGTGCGCGCCGTCGCATCTCGTGCGCGCGTACTTGAACCCTGCTTGGTCGAACCGTCGAGTGAATCACTGATCTGGTGTGAGTATAGCGCAATAAAGAACGCGGCAGTGAACCGCAAGTTAAATGTTATAGTCCGGCCATGAATAAGCAAACGTGCAATTTGATCGTCATCTTCGTCTTTCTGATTGTGAGCTCGCCGGTGGTCTATTCGCAGACTGCGTCGACACCGCGCAATGGTTTGCTCGTCGAGGAGTTTTCGTTTTCGCTTAAAGATTTCAAAATCGATCATCAGGGTGAAAACAACAACCTGAACATTTCGATCTCGTATCGTTACGTTGCGAACATCACCAAGTCTGAATATCCCGACTTCCGCTGGTTGGCCAAAGACGTTGAGACGCTTTTGACCAATTATCCAAACGAAGACGACTATTGGGAGATCGTCAACAAGGAAGTGACCTCACTGTTGTTGAAGAAGTACCCTGCATTAATCAGTGTGACCTGTGAACTGAAAGTAGATCCCTCGCGCAACGTCCCCTACAGCCGTTCCAGCCGCGTCACCCGCGCGCGCCCCAATCGGAAACGCTCATAACGGCATCCTGTTAAGTTTCTTAACCCTGTCAAACTGCTCTCGCTATCCCTTCCGCAAATACGCATACTTCCAAGCAAACAAGGGTAAGACGTAGTCCCCCGCCTGGCGCTATTTTCACGAGCGTCGCTTCTATCAGGAGGTGCATATGAGTTCGGCAAAAGAAAAAGGCGGTAATGACATGGTGGCGGTACCGCGGCCGCCATTCCCGCCATTCACTCGTGAAACCGCGATTCAAAAAGTAAGACTTGCTGAGGACGGTTGGAATACGCGCGATCCGGAAAAGGTCGCACTCGCTTATTCACCCGATTCGATCTGGAGAAACCGTGCTGAGTTTCCCAAGGGCCGCGCGGAGATCATCGAGTTTCTCAAACGCAAGTGGTCCAAGGAGCTTGATTATCGGCTCATTAAAGAGTTGTGGGCCTTCGAGGGAAATCGTATCGCCGTGCGCTTCGCTTACGAGTGGCACGACGACGCGAATAACTGGTACCGATCTTATGGAAACGAGAACTGGGAATTCGAGGACAACGGCTTGATGAAGCATCGTCACGCCAGCATCAACGACTGCCCGATCAAGGAATCCGATCGGAAATATTTCTGGCCGCTCGGTCGCCGTCCTGACGATCACCCGAGCTTGAGCGATTTGGGGTTTTAACGCCGTGAAAGACCTTCCACACACTGTTTCGGTCGACGGCGTTATACAACAAAGCTCGGCTGGTGAATTGTTAATCGAGGTGATCAATCGCGCCGGTGTGCAACTGCCGCAAGTTTGTTATCACCCGCAACTTGGTCCAATTCAAACTTGCGACACGTGCATGGTCGAAGTCGACGGCGAGCTCGTGCGCGCCTGCGGGACCAAATGCACACCGGGATTGATTGTCACCACAAACTCAACGCTCGCCCAAGAGGCACAGCGCGACGCTTTCGATCGTATTCTGAGCAATCACTTGCTGTATTGCACAGTTTGCGACAATAGCAATGGCAATTGCACGGTTCACAACACGACGAAGTTGTTGGGTGTCGAGCACCAGAACATTCCTTTCCGCAACAAACCGTACGCGGTAGACAACACCAATCCTTTCTATCGCTACGATCCGAATCAATGCATCCTGTGTGGCCGCTGTGTCGAGGCGTGCCAGAATCTCGAAGTCAACGAAACGCTATCGATCAACTGGGAAGATCCACATCCGCGCGTGTTGTGGGATGGCGGGTCGACCATCGGCGAGTCGAGCTGTGTGTCGTGCGGGCATTGTGTGACCGTTTGCCCGTGCAACGCGTTGATGGAAACTTCGATGCTGGGCCATGCGGGATTTTTCACCGGTCTACCGAAACCTGCATTGGACGGCATGATCGATTTGGTGAAGGGAGTCGAACCGGAAACCGGTTTCGATCCGATCATGCGAGTCTCCGATGCCGAGGAAGCAATGCGCGAGTCGCGCATTCGCCGGACGAAGACCGTCTGTACTTACTGTGGCGTCGGTTGCAGTTTCGATGTGTGGTCCAAGGACCGTCACATTCTCAAGATCGAACCATTTGAAGGACCGGTAAACGGAGTCTCGACGTGTATCAAAGGAAAATTTGCGTGGGATCACATCAATAGTGAAGACCGTTTGACGAAGCCGTTGATTAGGGAGAACGGCGCGTTCCGGGAGGCGAGTTGGGAAGAGGCGCTGAGTCTTGTTGGGCGGCGTTTGAACGAGATCAAGGCCGCCAATGGTCCGGATTCAATCGGTCTGATTTCGTCTTCAAAGTGCACGAATGAAGAGAGTTTCCTGATGCAGAAACTCGCGCGCGCAGTCGTTGGTACAAATAACATCGACAACTGTTCGCGTTACTGTCAATCACCCGCGACGACGGGTCTGTTTCGGACGGTCGGCTACGGTGGCGATTCGGGTTCGTTTACTGACATCGCGAGCGCCGATCTCGTTATCATAATCGGCAGCAATACCGCCGAGAGTCATCCGGTACTCGCCACGCGCATCAAGCGCGCGCAAAAACTTCACGGCCTGAAGTTGATTGTTTCCGATCTGCGCGAAAACGAAATGGCGCGGCGTGCTGACCTTTATCTTCACGCCCAACCGGGAACGGATCTGATCTGGTTGTCGGCCGTGACGCGTTACCTGATCGACAACGGCGTTGCGAAAACCGACTTTATCAATCGTTGGGTAAAGGGGTTTGACGAATATCGCAAGAGTCTCGAGCCGTTCACGATGGAGTTTGCCGCCGAACGTTGCGGCTTGCCGATCGAGACGCTGAGACAAGTGGCCCACATGATCGCGGACGCGGAGAGTACGTGTATCTGTTGGGCCATGGGCGTCACACAACACAGCATGGGTTCGGATACGTCGACCGCGATCTCGAATCTGTTGCTCGTCACCGGAAATTACATGCGGCCGGGCACCGGCGCTTATCCGTTGCGCGGACATAACAACGTGCAGGGCGCGAGCGACAACGGCTCGATGCCGAACTATCTGCCGGGGTATCAATCGGTTGTAGATACTGAGATACGTGCGCGCTTCGAAGCTTACTGGAAGGTCAACTTGCCGCCATTGGTCGGCCTCGACAATCACCAAATGGTGGACGCCATTTACGCGGGCAAGGTGAAGGCGATGTACATCATCGGCGAAGAGATGAGCATCGTCGATTCGAATGCGAACTACGTCGATGAAGCCTTCGCGAAACTTGATTTCTTAGTGATCCAGGAAGTCTTTTTCGGCGATGTTTGCCGGTTTGCCGACGTCGTGTTGCCTGCGGCTCCGAGTCTGGAAAAAGACGGAACGTTTACGAGTAGTGAACGACGAATCCAGCGTCTTTACCAGGTGTTTGAACCGCTCGAAGGTTGCCGGCCTGACTGGCAGATCATTCGCGACGTTGCGAACCACATGGGCGCTGACTGGAAGTATCAGCATCCGTCTGAAGTGATGGACGAGATCGCCGCGCTTTCGCCGATGTTTGCCGGAGTCAACTACGAACGTCTCGAAGGATATAAGTCACTTCAGTGGCCGGTCGAGCCAGACGGTTCAGATCAACCATTGCTTTACACGAAAGAGTTTTTCTTTCCCGACGGCAAGGCACGTTTGTTTCCGATCGCCTGGAACGAACCACCCGAACAACCCGATGCGGAGTTTGACCTGCACGTGAACAACGGCCGCTTGCTCGAACACTTCCACGAAGGGAATCTGACTTATCGCACCGCGGGTATCAGCGCAAAGACGCCCGATACGTTTGTGGAAGTCTCGCCCGAGTTGGCCCAGCAGCGA
>DATEHX010000064.1:0-3422 GCA_035279345.1 Pyrinomonadaceae bacterium
TAGACGCGCTTGCACTCGACGCACTTTAACGCGCTGCCGTCCGGTTTTAGTTCCACTTTTGCTTTGCAAGCCGGACAGGCGAGTATTTCCAAGAGTTCCTGACTAACTGCCATGGGCAAGACCTTTCTGTGTAGTGCGGAAAGTGACAAAAGCTTAACACAAAGGCACTCGCTTGCTCGATGAGCGGCGCTATGTTAGTTATCGGCCATCGATGTCATTGGAATTTGCATTACAGTACGCCTGTCCACTGCGGGCGGATTACTCTGAACGGCACCTGCGCGAGTGGGGACGTTTGAGCAGTTTGCACGCGAAACTGACCACTGGAGACGGCGCCGCGCCATCGATCGACAAGATCGAGTGGGTGGAAAAAGCGTCGCCCGAGATCGAGCGGATGCAAGACGCGACGAGTATCTGCGCTCAGTGTCCGGCGTGTTTGCCGCTGGAGATTGCAGGCGATGGCGAGTCTGTCGGGTGCCTGGGTCGAATCAACTATCCGATTGAGGCGACGTTTGAGAAGTTTCTCGCCGATCGGGTGCAACTCTCGCTCGACACGCTTGATAAGGAAGATCAGCCGCGGCTATTGCGGATTCTTGTTGATCCGGAAAGCCCGTTTGATGGCGAGGCGACGAAGGAGTTGCGCCGCGTGGTGACCGACCAGGGACTGCGCTTTTTTGAATTGCGCGTGCCGATCGTGTTGACGCGCGACGCAGCGCGGCTTACGACGGATAACGTTTTTGATCTGCTCGCGGGGTTTCGTTCCGAAGATAGTCAACAGACCAGTTACACACGAGAATTTCCGTTCGAAGCCGCCGCTGATTATTACGACTTTCTCGACCTGCTCTTGCGCAATGAATTGAGCCAATCCGAAATCACCCGCCTAACCGCGCGTAGTCGAAACTACACACAGTTTTTGCGTTTGCTCACGGCCATCGAAAAAGCCGAAGCGCTGAACACGCGGCTGTTGATTGACTGAGAACCACGAAAAAGCACAAAAGTACAAAGAAGCAGAAAGAGCCTTGTGCTTTTTTGTGGCTTTACTGCTTCTGCTCGTCTAGCAACCGAAGGGTGTCGAGGATGAGGTTTGTGTTGCTGAGAGCTTCGATTTTGATGGGGAATTGTTCGACGGTTTTCTGGAATTCAAATGTGCCGGTAGTGATCTCAACTACTTTCTGAAATCCCCTGTCGCCGCTTTCACGCCCACACGACGCGTCGACGATCCTGCCGTCGTTGAACTTTACCTGCCCTTCCGGTCCTTTGCCGGTCAGAGTTAGCACACCGTTGAGCCGGGCGTTTTCGATTACCTGAATCGCGTCGAAGACGCTGATTGCGCTGAGGTCACCCGCGAGGGTGAAGTGTTTGCGTTCAAAAACGGGCTCCGCGGCAGCCGGAGCGGGTTTGAGATCCGGTCGGCGCGCGCGGCGAATGGCCTCAAGTCCGCCCGCGATGTTGATGCGTTCGTCGAGCGTTTTGGCTTCGAGCAGCCGGTCGTGGGCGGTTTCGAAGTCTTCGCGTTCGATGTAAAGGCTGGCCAGGGCGAGACACTGGCGCGCGGCTTCCTCTTTAAGTTTGTGACCTGCATAGACTTCGCGGAGGCGTTCGCGCAGTTTGATGGAGCGGCTGTTCAGCTCCAGGGCGGTGCGGAGGCGCTTGATGGCGCGTTCCGGCGCCTGGTATTTCATGAAAAGCTCGGCGTCGAGTAGGGCGGCCTCGACCTCGCCGACGTGTTCTGATTGGGAGTCAGTGACTGGCATTTGCGCGAAAAACTCCGGACTTGCGGCCGAGTGTGAGTTTATCACAACGAAATGAGCTGTTTTTTCGTAACAATACGCGTTGACAAATATAGGGATGCAAACTGCGGGGGCAGGAAGACATCAGAAGTAGTGTTGGAAGGTTTTAAGATGATGAACCAGCGATGGATGAAAAGACGAATTGAGCGCTCACGAGCTCGATGTACCACAGATAAACACGAATCTGGACAGATCGAACACAGCTATTTGCCCTTTCGAGAGTTATCGAAGAGCAATCTCTTAACTTCTGGTTTGACGCCAAAGTTGAGTAGCAGTCCAACTTCGAGATCCGTGGCTCGTAAGTAGTTGAGCAATTGAGCTTGGTGCGAACCATCCAAAGCTCGCACCGCCTTTAGCTCAAGCAGAACGCTCCTCTCCACCAGCATATCTCCTTCGAAGTATCCGACCTGTTTGCCTCGAAACCAGACCGGAATGTCGACTGGCCAACAGATCTGGAGCCCTGCGGTCTCAAGCGCCAATCCTAAAGATCTTTGGTAAACGGATTCGAGAAATCCGTGTCCCAACTCATTGTAGACGTCGTAGAACACACCAATAATCTTGTAGGTGAGCTCCTGGTGCATTTCAAAAGTCGACCTTTAGTCCGACACGCAGTTGGCGAGGGCGTCCGGTTCGTGTGGCCAAGAGGAAGGAATCATTGGAACCCGAATTGAAGTTGATGAATTCCGATCCAAAACTGAAGACTGTCTTATTGAGGACGTTGTCGAACTCGCACGACGACCTGAATTTTAGTGGGCCTATAGTGAATTCTCTGGTTACGTTTAAATCAAACACAAACAAGCCGGGGCCGCGACCGGCGTTGCGAGGGAGGTTTCCGGGTTGACCAAGGGGTGGGAGACTGAAGGATTGAATTATTGAAGAGTCGAGGGACTCACCGGGTTTGCGCCAGCGAAGGAGGCGAAGGTCGCCTGAGTAATTTGGACGATCGTTTCCTACATCGTCGAGGTTCCGGTCGACTCCACTAAGCGAGATGTTGAAGGGCGCCTCGGATCCCACGCGCCAGATAGGCGAAAGAGTTAGACCACCAAAGTAGCGTGGTAAATTGAAACTACCGGAAAGAACAAAACGATGCCTGCGATCAAGGAGGCTGCGCGCGCGTTCCGCACGAAAGTCTCCGGGCACGAGCGCATCGGACGTGTTCACGATGCCGTCGTCGATAAGACTCGAAAGCGTGTATCCGGCGCGGAACGCAAACCGGCCATTCGCATCGAAACGCTTGCGCAACTCCACCGTGAGTCCGCGATAGAAACTGTTCCCCGCAGAAATCAGTTGCTCGATCTCGCCGCGAGTCGAATCGGGTCGCAGGTGATTTAGCGCCGCTAACGCAGCATCGAGCATCGTCGTCGACGTGCTCGTCAGATTCATCACCGACACCGGAACGCCAAACTCCATCACGCGCCCGACAGCATTTGGATTCTCGGGATTGAACACGCTGTGACCAAACCGGACCAGTTCGCCTGCGTTCGAGGCGTTGAAGAGCGGGCGAGTCGTCGTAAGCGGATTGGCGAAGTTAGCGAAGTCGCGCGAAGCGAGAAACTCAGTAAAGTTATTGTAGCCGGAAGGCAACACGGGCGCGTTCGCGTTGAACTCGCGCCAGAGATGTATGCCGCGCGTGAA
>DATEHX010000065.1:0-3575 GCA_035279345.1 Pyrinomonadaceae bacterium
AAAGAGAGCTACAAGAAACGGCTGTATTCACGCATCGACGGTGGGCAGGCGCCCGTGGTTGTCAGCGCGCATGACGAGAACGAGCAGTCGCGATTTGTGGCGCAGCGGATTGCTGAATTGCGTGACGAAGGCGTTCCGCTCGCGGAGATAGCGGTGCTGTTTCGTTCGAGTTCGCACTCGTTCGATCTCGAAATTGAGCTTGGCAAACAGGGGCTTCCGTTCCGCAAGTTTGGCGGGATGCGGTTTGCTGAATCGGCGCACATCAAAGATACGCTCGCGTTTCTGCGCGTGGTCGCGAAGCCTTCCGACACGTTGTCGTGGTTTCGTGCGTTGAAATTGATCGATCACATCGGCGATGCGACGGTCTATCAAATCCTGGAACACCTCGGCGTCGAACAGAAGGAGTTTCGTTCGACGCGCAGCAAGACCGCGCTATTCAAGAAGCTGCATCGTTTCGAAGCGAGGCCGGCATACAAAGCACAACTCACACGCCTGACACGCGTGCTGTGCACGGTCGTCGAAAGCAGCACGCCGAACGAACAACTCTCGGCAGTGTTACGTTTTTACCGGCCGCTCTTGAAGAACAAGTACGACGACGTGCAGCGCCGCGGCCGCGACCTCGAACATTTGCAAACGATCGCGAAGCGTTACAAGTCTGCGGCAAAACTGCTCGAAGACGTCGCGCTCGATCCGACTGAAGTTGTTCAGGGAAGCACGATCCGGCGCGGTGGCGGCTTCGTTACGCTCTCGACCGTTCACTCGGCGAAGGGTCTCGAATGGGACAACGTGTTTCTGATCTGGATGACTGACGGCTGGTTTCCCGCGAACCGTTTCCAGGACGAGTTTGACGATTTTGAAGAAGAACGGCGGCTGCTTTACGTCGCAACGACGCGCGCGAAAAAGGATTTGCATTTCGTCTATCCGGCGGTGAATGTGTACGCGGGTCCCGAAACTGACGGCACGCCGACCCTTTCGCGTTTTCTGGAGCCAATACCACCAACAATCTTGCCACACGCCGCTCTGGAATAGACAAGTCTCCCGCAAAGGCGCAAAGACGCAAAGAATTGGCAAGGGGGTTCTCTCTTTGCGTCTTTGCGCCTTTGCGGGAAATTGTTATTCTCAGCCGCGGATAACATGACTCTCGGCACTGAATGGCTCATCGACGCAAGCGGCTGCGACGCAGACGCGCTTGCTGACATCGATCGCTTGCGCGCAGTTTTCAATCGCGTCATTAACGATCTCGATCTCCACGTCGTCGGCGAGATCGCGTGGGCCACGTTTCCACATCCCGGCGGTGTCAGCGGACTCGCGCTGCTCTCCGAGTCGCATCTCACGTGTCACACGTATCCCGAATTTCGCGCCGCTACTTTCAATCTCTACTGCTGCCGCAACCGCGCGGCGTGGCCGTGGGAAAACATGCTGCGAGAGATGCTCGGTGCAACTGAAGTTCACGTCCGCGTCTTCGAACGAATGCTTCACGACGAATCCCAACCCACGCCTGCACTCGAAGAGGCAGGAGCCTCCCGATGAGTGTGCTCGTAGCGAATTGCCCGGCCTGTGGCGGACCGGTCGAATTCAAGAGCGGACAATCAATCGTCGTCATTTGTAGTTATTGCCGCTCAGCCGTCGCGCGCACCGATCGCGGGCTGAACGATCTCGGCAAAGTTGCCGAGTTGGTCGACACCGGATCGCCGCTCGATATCGGCGTTCGCGGCAAGTGGAAAGATCAAACGTTCGAACTCACCGGCCGCGCGCAACTCGGTCACGAGATGGGCGGACAGTGGGACGAATGGTACGCGACGTTTTCCAACGGTTGGCTTGGCTGGCTCGCGGAAGCGCAAGGGCGCTTCTACATGACGTTTCAGTATCCGATTCCCGACGGAGTCCAGGTTCCATCGTTCGATCAAATACAACTCGGGCAACCGATCACAGGCTTGCCGTGGAACACGCCGCTGATTGTCGCGGAAACCGGCCGCGCCACCGCGCTCGGCGCGAAAGGCGAGATTCCGTACTTGCTCACGCCCGGCGAAACTTACTTCTACGCGGATCTCTCGGGCACTAATCGTTCGTTCGGCACACTCGATTACAACGAATCACCACCGCTGGTCTTTCTCGGTCAGGAAGTCACGCTCGCCGAACTCGGCATCACGACCACACGCGCGCCCGAGCGTGAGGAGCGACGTGTTGGAGCGGCGCAGTTGGGTTGTCCACATTGCGGTGGTCCACTCGAGCTGCGCGCGCCTGACAAGACCGAACGTGTCACTTGTCCAAACTGCAATTCGTTGCTCGACGTCAATCAGGGACAGCTTCAGTTTCTGAAAACGCTCGCGGCGCCCTCGTGGCAACCGGTCATTCCACTGGGGTCGACAGGCGACGTGCCCGAAGGAAAGATGACGGTCATCGGCGCGATGCAACGCAGCGTGACGATCGAGGGCGTGACGTATTTCTGGAGCGAGTATCTTCTCTACAATCCGCAGATCGGTTTTCGGTGGCTCGTGAATAGCGACGACCACTGGAACTACGTGCAGGCGGTGCCGCCTGGCGAAATCACTGAATCTGCGAAGTTCGCGAATTACCGCGGCAAGAACTACAAGATTTTTCAGGATGCGCAGGCGCGGGTTGAGTACGTGTTCGGAGAGTTTTACTGGAAGGTCGAAGTTGGCGAGCAGGTGCGTGGGGTTGATTACGTGGCGCCGCCGTACATGCTTTCGAAGGAAGTTTCGACGATCTACATTTCTGATCCTGCGGATCCTTCGAAGCAGCGGCGCGCAGCGGGCGAGATCAACTGGTCGCTCGGAACGTATGTCACGGTGCCGCAGATCGAGAAGTCGTTTTCGGTAAAGGATCTGCCGCGGCCGTCAAGCATCGCGCCGAATCAACCATACAAACACAAGTGGATTTACAAGTATTGGATCGCGTTTCTCCTTCTGTTGCTCGTCGTCGGCTTCGGCACGATGGTTCTTTCAGGTTCGACCAAGGAAGTGTTCACGCAGACAGTCAATCTGGGGGCGCTGCCAAACGCAGACGGCACGCAGGTGTTCTTCAGTCAGCCGTTTGAACTCGCCGGACGGCGCAACATTCGGATCGTCGGTGAGTCGCCGGTGCAGAACACGTGGGTTTACTTGGAAGGTGATCTGATCAACGACGAAACGGGCGTGGTCCAATCGTTTCCGATCGACATCTCTTATTACCAGGGCGTCGAGGACGGTGAGTCGTGGACTGAAGGCAATCAAACTGACTCGGCTTTCACGTCGGCGATGCCTGCCGGGCGATACATTTTGCGGCTCGAAGGACAGTGGGAGCGTTGGCAACAGCCCGCGACCGTGCAGATCAGGATCGAACAGAACGTGACGCACGGGTTCAACCTGATCGTGGCGTTGATCGTCCTTTCGATTGTTCCGTTTGCGATGGTGATTTATCACATCAGTTTCGAGCGCCGGCGCTGGTCCGAGAGCATGTTCACCGAAACCGGCTCGGACGACGACGATGACGATTAGTTTCCCGCAAAGGCGCAAAGACGCAAAGGAAGCGGCAGTTGAATTGTTTGAGTTTGTTTTCTTTGCGCCTTTGCGCCT
>DATEHX010000066.1:0-17929 GCA_035279345.1 Pyrinomonadaceae bacterium
GCAATATTGCTTAGGTAGAAAAGGTCGGAAGTCCATGCACACCATCGGTATGAATGCGACGGATCGTGAGCTGATGGCGGCGGCGGAGTTACTGACCACGTAGTACTGAAACCGAAGAAAGTTGAAACACTACCTCCCCAGCTTGTCGGGCCGTTGAAGTTATAACCACCCGAGGCGTCGTAGTACTTGCCCGTGGTTAGATCCTGGAATGTTGCGGAGATCGAAGACCAGCCGAAAGGACCAAAGTCTAAACCGGTACCCCATTGAGTGTCCGTAGCGGATCCGCCGAACGAGGTGCAACAGGTAGTAATGCTCATTTGTGGCGGTGAAGCGTCGCTGATGTGGAACGTGCCACCTGTGGTTTGGCTGTGATCGGGCCACTCTATGTAAATGTTTTGATCCGTTTGGTTACTGGATCCGCTGTAAGGTCCCATCGTCGCGTTGCCACTTCCATTCGTACAAATCCAGTTAGGCGAATCAAGCTGAGAACCGTTACGAAACGTATGCAGCGTACCGCAAACGTTTGGCGGGGCACCGGTCACGTTGTAATAGAACGTACTGTTCACCCAATCGTAAGGGCCGTTACTGAAAGAGGCGGTACCTCCACTGAAGGCCAGTGTGCGACCGGATAGCCCAACTATCAAAATAACCAACGCCAACCAAATAAACCTTCTCGACATACTCGTAATACTCCCTTCACGAATGTGCTTTCGCAATCGAAGTAAAGTCTAAGCATTCCGCAGATGATGTCTGTTCAAAAAGCGGGAACGTTTATTCAGAAATCGTGATTGCCGATTCGCTGTCCAACTCGCGCAGGAGCGTAACTGACCTCTTGTACTCGCGCGGTAAACAGCCCACCCATTTCTTGAACTGACGATCGAAGGTCGTCGGGCTGTTGAATCCGCAGCGGCTATAAGCTTCAGTCAGCGTGTAGTTCTTCTCATGGAGCAGTTCCATGCACTTCTCCACGCGATAGCGGGAGAGGAGATGGTGGAAGGTCGTGCCGACGAAACGTTGGAGGAGGAGGTTCAAGTGATCCGGGCTAACACCGCTATGCCGGGCGGCGTCCGTGAGGCGGATGTCAGGCTCCGAGTAGTATTCCTCGATGAACGCCCAGAGTCGTTCTAGTCTGCGGGAGTAGATGCTCCGAACTCGGACTTCTGTCAGCGGAGGTGCTTTAGCCAGAAGAGAATAAGATGGCAAAAGGTGAGAGTGTGCTCTTTCCGTGCCCGTGAGGTAATGACCTTTCATGAGGATCCCGAAGCTGGTGCTGGAGCACCGATAGCAATGTCGATTTCAGATTACTTAACGAGGTGAGCCTCGTTAAAGATGCCACTGACCACAGCGGGCTCAGGCTAACGCAGGCCCTTCGATCCATGGTTGCAGGCTTCTTACAAAAAGATTTCGACGTCCAGGAAGCAAAAGGACGGCTCCAGTTGCTCAACTGGAACCGTCCCTTTTCTCCCCGTTAGCCTAAAACTCAATGTCGAGTAACTCGACGGGCGCGGCGGGGTGCGGGCTGCGACGCGTTCTGTTCCAAAGCCGCGAGACGCCGCTCCATCGCTTGATTCGCCGCCGCCAGTTGAGCCACTTGCAACCGAAGCTGTTCGACTTCGCTCTGCTTCTGCTGAAGTTGCAACGTGCGTTCGTCGAGCGCTTTGATCGCCGCCAGACTTACGCCGGTCAGATCCTGGATGCCGATCGATTTGTCGCTGCCGCCAAGTTTGAAGGCGTCGAAGAAATCTTCTGCCATGGGTCCCATGTGACGAACCTGGTTGTCTTCCGCGATGTAGTTCCACGTACTGACCGGGACTTTGCGCAAGCGCGACAGAATATCGGTGCCGTCAACTAACATAAAGTTCTGTTTCGTTGTTCTGCTCGACGTGCAGTTGAAGACGCCGGAGTTCGCGGGCAAGTTACAGCCGGTAGTTCCTCCAAGATTCGTGCGGAAGCGGAAACCACCTGTTGCGCGCGCGGCGAATTCGTTGTTCGCCGTATTGCGGAACGTGTCGGCCGAAGCTTGGGCTGAACCATCGGACCAGACGAATGTACCTGTGAATCCGTTGTTCGAAGCAAACTTACCGAACGCCATCGTGTGATCCTGATCGGCAGTCACGTTGTAGCCGATGGCGACAGCCGCGAGACCGCGAAGATTGAAACTATCTGGATCGCACTTGCCGTTGATGTATGGACCACCGGATTTGGCGTTGTTACCGAGCGCGACGCCATATGTGTCACACACTCGATTACCCGCACCCGCGGAGAAACCAGCCGCGCCTTTCACCTGGTTGCCGCTACCGAAAACGATACTGCTGGTGCTTTCGGCAAAGTTCGTGTCGCCAAACGCTAACGCATAGAGGCCACTCGCCGTTGAATTGCTACCGCCCGCCCATGAGAAGAAACCGACGCCGGCATCATCCCACTCATTGTCCGCGTAGCCCGATCTAAACGCGCCTTTGTACGTGTCCCAGCTCGTTCGGTATCCCTTTCCCTGCATCGGGTTTACGCCGATGCCGAGATTGCCAGTCGCCACAAAGCTGCCATTCTGAAAGATTTTGAAATCAGCCGGCGTGTGTCCACCTGGACCACTACAGCAGGTGCTGCCGCCGCGAAGCCACATCATGGGAAAAGTTCCGTTCGCATCTCCAACTGAGAGTTGGAATGCACTTGGAGCGAACCGGATCGTATTTGCATCGACATAAGCTTTGTTGGTTGCGTCGGTAGCGCTGAGGGGATTGCCAACGTTAACGATCGAGACTCCGTTTGCAGACAAGCCGTTAACGAACGTGTTCTGGCCAGTCCACGCGTTCTGGGCGTTGAGGCGAGCGAAGTTCGGAGAGACACGAGCGTCGCTGATTACTCCAACCGTTGCCGGATCGTTGATCGCGCCGATGATGCTCGTACCTGACGGTGTTGACGATCCACCAACTCCGGCCGATGTCATCTTCGAACCGTCCGGGAAGATGAGACCATTGCCTGCGCCGCTGATCCGAAGGTTGCCATTCACTTCCAGGCGATCGACCGGGTTCGTTGTGTTGATGCCGACATTGCCTTTGAAGTAGTTCTTATAGCCAGTTTGGTCGTAGATACCGTAATTGCCGGTTGGTATGTTCAGACCACCCATCAACAAGTGTGTGTTATTCGTGGCTCCGAGCGACGGGACTTGGCCGGTCGCGATTCCCGCATAAGAGGTGACTGTTCCCGGCCCCACTTTGCCGTCGAAGAACATGCCGTACTGACTCGGCACGTTTACGCCGGCGTTGATGGTCGGAATAGCGTAAAACAGGATCGAGTTACCCGCTGGACTTGCGACCTGACGTGGCGCGAGCTGAAAAGTTCGATCGTACTGAGTGCCGGTCAGATTATTTGCGAGCAGTATTCCTGTTGTTGCGCCATAACCGGTGTTTGGTCCAATGTGCAGTGTTGTTTCCGGGTTGGTGTTGCCGATACCGATGTTGGTTCCGTTATCAAAAAGACTCGAATTACCGAGAGCCCCGATGTTGTCGAGCCACTTTGCTAAACGATTCGCTGTTCCCGTGCCGGTAACCGCACTCGGATTGGGCGTGTCGAGGTTAGTGACAGTTGTTTGTTTGGATACGTTCGAAGCGGAGTTCAAAACGGTACCATCTTCGAACCGGATGCCGCGCGCACGAATTTCACCGGCGACGTCCAGTGTTGCCTGTGGTTTGTCTGTTCCGATGCCGACGTTGCCTTCAGGCGTGATGCGCATGCGTTCCTGCTCAGTTCCGGTTAACGTGTCGCCAGTGCGCAAAGTGAGCGAACCGGAAGTACTCGTTACCTGACCGTCGGTGCCGTCATGAGCTGTAACAACAACTGAACGCTCTTTACCAGCGCGAACAACAGTCACCGCGTCTACGCTATCTGTCAACGCGACTTTTTGTGATTGAAGCCGTGTATTCAGTGTCTGCTTTTGAGGAGCATTGATCGCGTCGCTGCGTTGAGACGTCAGTGTTACCTGTCCTGCCTCGACAACGGCATTGCCGAGCCGCTGGCGATACTTGCTCTGCAAATCTCTAATCGTAACTACGAACAGGTACGTGCCGTCGCCGACTGCTTGCGTTGCTTCTGACAACTTCCAGTCAAGTACGTTTCCTTTGCGCAGACCCGAATCGAATACCAGGTCTCCATTTGCCGTATAAACTTCGAGACGTATGTTGAGAATCTCTCCTGGTGACGATAGCCGAATGGCGTTTGGTCCGGTAACCGAGGCCGTCACCGCTTTGGATGAAGGTGCCGCCACTTCCGTCGTCTTCTGGTCCTGACCGAATACGTTAGTGGCGAGTAGTATCAATGACAAAATACTTAGGATAGATATGGATTTGATTGACATTGCTTTGTCTGAGGCTATTGAGCCGCTCCTCATCATTTGGTTGGCTCGCCGCCGCCAGCGAGCCGTTTATCTTCGTTTTGCTAACGCGTAGCAATTCGGCTAAATAGACCACTGTTAATAATTTCTGCTGAGTGGCGTGGCGCCACACCGGCAGGCTCGAGAGGCGTTGAGGATTACTTGCTTCTTCCAAAACACAGCGCTTCTTGTTTAATATAGGCTCGATCCGTGGTCAGCAATCCGGAGCTTTCATCATCTTCTTCCAGGAGCCGTTCTGAATGACCTACATCGTTGCCGAGCCCTGTGTTAACTGTCGCTATACTGACTGTGCGTTGGTTTGTCCCGTCGAAGCGTTTCACCTCGACGACGACATGCTGGTGATCAACCCGGAAACCTGCATCGATTGCGATGCGTGCGTACCGGAGTGTCCGGTGGAAGCGGTCTTCTCGGAAGGCGCACTGCCGGCGGAGTGGTCCAACTTCACCGCGATTAATGCGGACCGCGCACTCAGCGGCTTGCCGACTATCACGGCCCGGCTCGATCCGCTTTGCGAATAGCTGAATGAAAAAGCGTACTGGCTGGATGATCGGCGCCTTCGCCCTGGGAGCAGGTGCGATAGGCGCCGCCAGTGCTTACTGGAAACGAAAGAACATGCACGCTGAAAGAAAAGCCGGCGACGTTTGGGCCAGACCCGGTATGTTGGTCACGTTTCGGGCCGAACTCATGCCCGGCCGAGAACGGCAAGAACGTACGTTTCGTGTGAAGGAATTACTTTCGAGTGGCCGTGTTTCGCTGCACGACGTTGACGGTGAGCACGCTGAGAAAGAATTTGAACCCGTCCATTACGACCGGCCGGTCGAGTAGACCTACCAGTTGTAAATCCTGCCCGGTTCCATCACCGACAGATTCGGAATACCCAGCTCGTCGAGTTGCTGGATGATCTCCGCGCGATAGCTCGGCTTCAGATGCACGGCCATGATGTCCATGCCGTTGTGGTTCAGTTTTCTGAGTTCTTCATTCAGCGACGCAGGCGTGAAATGACGCGAAACTTCAGCGAGCTTCGCCATCCGGTTCGGAAACGACGTTTCGATCAGCAACGCATCCAGATGCTTCACTTCATTAACCAGCTTCCAGAAATCTTCCGTTTCCGCCGTGTCGGAACTGAAAGCCACGCTCGTATGTCCGTCTGAAACAACTAACCCGACTGTTGGCACGATGTGGTTGACGGGCACTGCCATCACGTTCAGATGGGCCACCGGAAACGAGTGTCCGATCGGAATCGGCACGTATTCCATTACTGGTCCATAGTCGTTCTTCAAATCGGAAAAACGCGGATACACGTTCCAGTTGAAAACGTCGCGTTCGAGCAGGTCGATAACTTCCGGCGTCGCGTGAACACGCATCGGCTGTTTCAGCGACGGATAAAGATCGTCGATGAATATGGGCAAACTGGCGATGTGGTCCATGTGAGGATGAGTGACGATGATGTCCTTGACCTTGCTGCGTTGCTCGTTGTTGAGCGCGAGCGCGATGCTGCCGGCGTCAACGGCCACGCAATCGTCGATCAGAAAACAGGTCAGGCGTTGCTCCAGGGTGGCAACGCCCTGGTCATCAAACGTACTCGGTAAAAGTTCGATTCTCACGAGCTTTAGCTCTGTTGGAGTGCCTTTCCAAGACCGGGTCAGTATAAGTCAGAAACAGACAGGCAGCGAGCGTTAATACAGCGATTGTGTGAAAACTAACGGCCCCGGAGTTCGTTTACCAGAGCCTGAAGCGCCTGTAGATATGCCGCCTCCTGGGCGAGTACGTCCTGGCTCGCGGAATGAACCCCGCGGGAAACGCGACTGCGATGAAACGCCAGCTCACTCGCGAGTTGATTGAAACGCCTGCGTGCTCGCCACCCTTTTACGCCCGTTTGTGAAAACGCTCTGAATGACGATCCCATGCGACCGAAGATCGATCCCAGGTAGTCGTACTCTTCGCGCGTAAACACGCCGCGTTCAAGATCCACAACCAGAAACTCCCGGACCACCTGGCCCTCGCGGCGCAAGGCAATTGCGATCACCACGAGCAGGATGATAAACGCCGGCACCATCACGAGAATGTAAGTGAGTACAAAAACTCCGCCGCCGCCAAACACCGCCGAGCCATTCCAGATACTGTGCATGAAGATGGCCATCAACAAGCCAACGATCGGCGTCAGCGCCTTTACGGCGATGTTTGTTGACTGTCTCGCGAGGCCGAGACCGATTCCCGTCAAACTCGTAAACAACGGATGCGAAAACGGCGCGAAGAATCCACGAATGATCAGCACTAACGTCAACGCCTCGCCCCCGCCTTCGTTCGCAGCTTTACCGTAGTAAAGAATGTTCTCGGTCATCGCGAAGCCCAGCGCAGTCAACGAAGCGTAGACAATGCCGTCGACGACACCGTCGAATTCATCCTTCTTCCAGAAAAAGAAGATGAAGAGTATGAACGCTTTTCCGATCTCTTCGACGATTGGTGCTGAGACAACGGCAGCGAATGCCTGACCGGCGTTTGCGTTCGCGAGTGCTCCGACAACGCCCTGGCTCGTTGTGTTCAGCAGAAACGCGAAGAACGTAGCAATGAGCGCACCCCAGAAGAACGCCGTCGCCAGCATCCAAAGCGGCTCCGCTTCATAACGATCGATCCAGAGGACAAGGATGATGTAGAGCGGCACCGGGAGCGTCGCAGTGATTAGACCAAGCATCAGGGCCAGTGGACCAGTCTCGATGCCGATCACGACCAAGACCAGCAGACCGAGAAACAGTGCGACGAGTATCGCGAAGATGCTCAACGCAATCTTGATCCCACTCACTTGCCGCGAACGCTCAATGATGATGGTGGGTGCTTCATTCATGGCCGCTCAGTATAGCCACATAAAGGCGCAAACGGCACACGAAAGCGCTTAACGAGCACAGGTCTGTGCGCGGCCGCCGTCGATTGAATAGGTTGCGCCCGTTACCCACGATGCTTCGTCAGACGCGAGGAATAGGACCAGCGCGGCGATCTCCTCCGGGCGTCCGGTGCGGCCGAGTGGGTGAGTTGTTTTCGAGTGTTCGAGAAACGCCGCGTACGCTTCTTCGCTCATGCCGCCACGTTTGTGAATCTGCGTGACCACTACGCCCGGATTCACGGCATTCACGCGCACGCCTTTCGCCGCCAGCTCGAGCGAGGCACAACGCGTCAACTGGTCCAACGCCGCTTTCGAAACACAATAGGCGAGCACTCCGGGAAACGCGCGCAGTCCGGTGACACTGGACACATTGACGATGTTTCCGCGGCGTTCGATCAAACTCGGCACCGCCTTCTGCATCAGTTGAAATGAAGCGCGCACGTTGACGTTCATCATCTCGTCCCACGCTTCGAGCGACGTGTTCTCGATCGTGCCGCTACTGATGTGTCCCGCCGCGTTAACGAGAACGTCGAGACCGCCGAACGCCTTCACCGTCTCGTTTACCGCACGCTCCGCATCCGCGGAAGACGATAAATCCGCTTGAATTGCCAACGCCTCGGTATCGAGCGCACGAATGCGTTCGGCCACTTCGCCGAGCGCGCTCTCCTTTCGCCCCACACACGCCACTTTTGCGCCAGCCGTTGCGAAAGCAATGGCGCAAGCTTGTCCGATTCCGGAAGTCGCGCCAGTGACCAGCGCGACCTTTCCCGCAAATCTCTTATCGCTCATGTTTGCCAAATCCTCATCTGTGTTGAATGGAAGAGATCCTATGTTGACAGCACAATCCCAAAAAGCCGACTATTATCACCCTGAGAGCCGTGTGAGGCTATCCCCCCGGTACACTGCGAACAAATTAACGGGCGAGTTTTTGTTTGGGAAACAACTCCGCAGATCAGTTTTTCCCTCGCAACCCGCGAACGCCTTCGCGAGGGCCCGATGATCTGCGCCATCGTCCGGCGCGTGGGCGAATCCCGTCGAGCACAGGTTACCTGACGATCGCCATCGTCGCGTCCGCGGGATTGTTCTTATTTCTTTGGTGGGTGCTTGTGCGCGGCGGTGATGAGGCGCCGTGGCTCCCGGCTGGTTTGGCTGCGAGCGTGGTGTTGTTGGTAGCGTTGTCGGCGCGCGAGGTCGTGATGCGGCGCGCGTGGACTCGCTACCTGCTCGAGAACGGCATTCAAGATCCGCGGCCAAAAGCAAAGAGTCGTTCTACGCAGAGCAGCCGCGGTAATAAAAAAGGTTTTTCGTCTTCCGTTCACTCGGCGGCTTTGCGGACTATTCAAAAGCACGCGGCCGCCGCGGACGCTCCCAACTCTCCACCGGAAGCGCATCTCGACGTAGCGCAACTATGCCAGGAGTATCTCGCGAGTAGTGATGAAGCGATTCGCTCGGGAAGTTACGGCAGCGAGAAGGGAATTGCGATTCGTGCGGGACAGGAACGTGTACGTGCGTTGCATAAACATCACTTGTTGACGTGGGCCAGGGGACAGTCGCGGTTGTTAACCTACGAAGCGCAGCAACGTGCCCGCACGTCTGACAAGATCGAAACGGCTAATCGCGCGTTGGAATGTATCGACTCGGCTCTCCGGCTCTATCCTGAAGAACCCGAACTTCATGAGTCGAAAGTCGCAATTAGTGAATTTATTGCTTCAATCAAGGTTGCACACTGGGTGGAACTGGCCGAACGTTCCGCTTTCAAGGGACACTACCGACGGGCAATCGATCGCTATCGCGATGCGCTTTTTTATTTAAATCAGGACGTGGTGAAGCCAGAGGTACGCGCCGCCGGAACAGCGAAAATCGAAGGCGAAATCGCCGATCTTCAGGCTAGATTGCGGGCGCGCAAGAATCCGGATCAATGACGTTTCAGAAGTGTCCCAAATGTGGAAGCTCAAGAATTCGCAGGGGATACAAGCGCACTCCGCTGCCGTTACGTCTGGTTGGCATCTATCACCTTTTGTGCGATCATTGCAACTTGCTTTTCACCGGCTTTGTATTGCCCGGCACCTTCAGTCGACGGAAAAAACACCGGCGGCCCAAGAAAACTTCTTCAGTGAGGTAATGTGATGAAAGTTACGCAGTGTTTGATTGTTGCTATTGCGTGTGCCTGCATGCTTGCGGGTTTTAGCCATGCGCAGGAACCTCAACAACAACCTTCCACATCAAGCGCTCAATCGGCCGCCATGGACATTCAGGGAAGTAAGACTTACCTGCTTGGACCAGGCGACGTGCTCGACATTCGTGTGTTTGGCCAGCCGGAGTTGTCCACGGCGACTGCCCAGATCGATAGCGATGGCAATTTGAGTTCGTTGCCGTTTTTGGAGCAACCGATTGCAGCGAAGTGCCGCACGGACAAACAAGTACAGAAGGACATCGCCGCTGCTTACGCGAAGTTCATCAACAATCCACAGGTGAGCGTACGGGTTGCCGAGCGCAACAGCCGCCAACCGGCGACAGTTTTCGGCGCCGTTCGTCAATCGGCGCGCGTGGAGATGAAACGCAGAGTGCGGTTGAACGAATTAGTTGCCGTTTCAGGAGGGTTTACTGAACGTGCTTCAGGCACCATCCAGATCCTGCACACCGAACCATTGATGTGTCCGGCTCCCGGTGAAGAGGAAGAGGCTAAGCCGATTGATGGGACAAGGATTCCGCTTCAGATCGTGAAGATTTCGGAACTGCGCGCGGGAAAGGTCGAAGCGAATCCGGTGATCCGTCCCGGCGACTACGTGCTGGTAACCGAAGCTGAGCCGATTTACATCTACGGCGCCGTGGTATCGCCAAACGGAGTTTACCTGCGCGAACAAATGACGCTTACGCGGGCGTTGGCAATGGTGGGTGGAACCAGAAGCGATGCAAAGCTGAGCGAGGTTGCTATCTATCGATCGGTTCCCGGCAGCACGCAGCAGGATAAAAAGATTTACGATGTATCCGCGATCAAGAAAAACAAGGCGGAAGATCCCGTGTTACAGGCTTACGACATCATCGAAGTACCCGAAGCCGGATTATTTTCGAAACAGCGATTGGGCCCGACGTTATTCAGCGCCATCACAGGTGGCTTCTCAAGCGCGGTAACTTCGACCGGAATGTATCTGCCAAACAAGGTGATCTACTAAAGTTTGCAGGCGGCCAACGAAATAACTGAAAGTTGAACTAGCGAATGAATCGAAAAACACTTGCCGACGATCAACGTCGGAGAAAATTGATGACGCTGGCGTGGTCACTCGGCCTCGCGGCAGTGGTGATTACGCTGATCTATCTCGAGAAGACGGCGATCCTTTACATCCTTTGCACGCTCGGTGTAACAGCGCTGCTGATGGTCGTGGCGTTTTCCGATCTGGCGCACACTGACGACCGCCAGGGACAAATGGACCAGACAAAAGATGCAGCAGGTGTTGCAAATAGGGCAAGTTGAACGCACTCGGTGCAAGGGCTTTTTTGCGATTAATCGCTGAGTTGAGCGGCTGAATTGAAGTTGCTTATGTGGTCTATAAGTTTTGTCGCGTCATACGTTCGATGACATGAAGTCTAGTGTGACGGACAAATACAATAAGGCGGTTGAAAGTTTAAGCGGACTATTGCATAATCCCGATGCGTTCACCTCCCCGGTGGACGAAGTGGTCGCGTGGGGTGAGGACACGTGGCCTTAGGGTGGGGGCTGTGGGAGGCCCCCGCCCGCTTTTTTTGTTAGCCTCCAAATTTCATTGCGACGCTCCGGTTGAGTGAATGAACCTCGACTTCGACTGACAACAAACAATGGGGCTGCTCCAGCGAACGCGACGCAAGTTCGAACTCTGGCTTTTAGAGGGCAGGCGACCAAGCGGTTCCGCGCACGATTCATCTACTCCACATAAACAACACCCGTGGTGGCAGGTGATGTGCCTCACCGGTGTCGATTATTTTTCAACACTCGGTTATCAACCAGGCATCGCGTTTCTCGCCGCCGGCGCACTCTCACCGGTAGCAACATTAGTCCTGATCTTTTTGACATTATTTGGTGCATTGCCGATGTACCGGCGAGTGGCTGCGGAGAGTCCTCACGGCGACGGATCGATCTCGATGCTCGAGAATCTTTTGTCGCGTTGGAAGGGAAAACTTTTTGTTCTTGCTTTACTCGGTTTTGCCACGACGAGTTTCATCATCACGATCACGCTCTCTGCCGCGGACGCTACGGCGCACATCGTCGAGAACCCTTTCGTAATAGACCACACGAACTTCATGCACCATCGCATCATCGTTACGTTGGTGCTGATCGCTGCGCTCGGAGCAATCTTTTTACGCGGGTTCAAAGAGGCGATCGGGATCGCGGTGGTCCTGGTGGCGATTTATCTGGCGCTCAATCTGGCGGTCGTGGGCGTTTCGTTTTATGAAATCGCCACGCATCCGTCAGTCTTCTCGAACTGGCGCACCGCGCTTTTTCAAACGTATCGCAGTCCGTTCCTGATGATCGGAATGGCGCTGGTGGTGTTTCCGAAACTCGCTCTTGGTCTATCGGGTTTCGAGACCGGTGTTGTGGTGATGCCGCTGGTGCGCGGCCTCAGGATTGAAGACCGTATTCATAACGCGCGCAAGTTGCTGACCGCCGCGGCGCTGATCATGAGTTTCTTTTTGCTCGCGAGCAGTATCTCGACGGCGTTACTCATTCCGCCTGAAGCGTTTCAACCGGAAACCGACCTGCACGAAGCGGGCAGCGCGAACGGACGCGCACTCGCGTTCCTGGCCCATGAGTATCTCGGCAACGTCTTCGGTACTGTTTACGACATCAGCACGATTTCGATTCTGTGGTTCGCGGGTTCGTCTGCGCTCGCGGGCCTGCTCAACATCGTTCCGCGTTACTTGCCGCGTTACGGTATGGCTCCGGAATGGGCACGAGCCACACGTCCACTCGTGGTCGTATTCACCGGGATCTGTTTCGTCGTGACGATACTCTTCCGCGCCGACGTCGACGCGCAGGGCGGCGCTTACGCGACCGGCGTGCTGGCGTTGATGACTTCCGCGGCGATTGCCGTGACGCTTTCAGCGCGCCGGAATAACGAACGAATACAATGGCTTTTCGGGCTGATCTCGCTCGTGTTCATCTACACGACGGGCGTGAACATCGTCGAGCAGCCGGAGGGAATCAAGATCGCGTCGTTCTTCATCGTCGCGATCGTAGTGAGTTCGCTTTTCTCGCGCGTGTGGCGATCGACGGAATTGAGAGTTGAACGCGTGGAGCTTGATGATAAGGCGCGTGAGTTTATCCGTAAGGCTGCCAAGGGAACGGTGCGCATCATCACCAACCGCATCGATCGCGGCGACGTGGCGGAGTACGATTTTAAAGAGAAAGAGAAGCGGCTCGACAATCACATTCCCGCGGGCGAGCCGATCTTGTTCTTTGAAGTGACGCCGGGAGATGCTTCGGAGTTTTCCGGAGTGTTGAAGATCCGCGGCGAGCAGGTAGATCGATTTCAGATTCTGCGCACTGAGTCGCCGGCGGTGCCAAACGCGATTGCGGCGTTTCTGCTGTTCGTTCGGAATGAAACCGGAAAGTTGCCGCATGTTTACTTTGGTTGGAGTGAAGGAAATCCGGTTTCGTACCTTTTGAAGTACATCGCGTTTGGTGAGGGCGACACTGCGCCGGTGACGCACGAAGTATTACGTCAGGCAGAAAAGGATCCGGACCAACGCCCGATCGTGCACGTTGGTGGATAGCCGATAGCCACAAAGAAGCACAAAGTATCAATTCGTTTTTGTGCCTCTTTGTGGCGTTGATTCCGGCGGTGCAGGGGAGTAACATCACCGTCGTTGACAATTTAGATGTCTGCCGAAGATGCTCGTGCTGCGCATGGCCGAGCAACACGGGGGAACCAATGTTTCGCAGGGGCGAATCGCCGAGCACATTCTCGCGCGACGAACACTTCCAGTTCGAGTCCGACAGCTAACCTCGTAGGCCAAAAGGAAGGGCAGTGTTACCCAGAAGATCTGCTGGACGACGTTTCAAGCTCTGGCTATATAGAGGCGCTGCACAAAAAGACGCTCACGCCGCACCACACAGGCAACACTCGTGGTGGCAAGTGATGTGTTTGACCGGAGTCGACTACTTCTCGACTCTCGGTTATCAACCCGGCATCGCGTTTCTCGCCGCCGGTGCCCTCTCACCCGTCGCAACACTCATTCTCGTGTTGCTCACGCTATTCGGCGCGTTACCCATTTACAACAAAGTCGCTGAAGAAAGTCCGCACGGCGAAGGCTCGATCTCGATGCTCGAGCATCTTTTGTCGCGCTGGAAAGGCAAGCTCTTTGTGCTCGCGTTGCTGGGGTTTGTCGCGACCGACTTCGTCATCACGATCACGCTTTCCGCGGCGGACGCGACGGCGCACATCATCGAAAATCCGTTTACTCCCGAATCGTTGAAACATCCGATCGGCGTCACGCTCGCGTTGATCGCGGTTTTGGGCGCGATCTTTTTGAAGGGTTTCAAAGAAGCTATCGGCATCGCGGTCGCCTTAGTTGGCGCTTATCTTCTGCTCAACGTGATCGTGATCTCGTTTGGCCTGTTCGAACTAGTAACTCACCCGTATCACTTTCCCGAATGGAAGCAATTGCTGCTGACGCACCCGAGCACGCACGGGAATGTGTGGTTGATCGTTGCGGTGTCGTTCATGCTTTTTCCGAAACTCGCGCTTGGACTTTCCGGCTTCGAAACCGGCGTCGCGGTGATGCCGCTGGTAAAAGGAGATGACGATCTAACCGAAGACCAGTTGCGCGACATTCAGACCACGCGCACCGGCCACGCTCACGACGACAAGACGCAAATACTCTTACGCGCCCGGATTCGTAACACAAAGAAACTGCTGCGCACCGCGGCGGTAATCATGAGCGTGATGCTCATTAGCAGCAGTCTCGTAACCGCGATTCTGATTCCCGCTGACAAGTTTGCTGAAGGAGGCGAAGCAAACGGCCGCGCCATTGCTTATCTGGCCCATCTGTTCTTTGGCGAGGTTTTCGGCAGTGTTTACGATCTCAGCACGGTGCTTATTCTCTGGTTTGCCGGCGCGTCGGCGATGGCTGGACTGTTGAGTATTGTTCCGCGTTACCTGCCGCGTTACGGCATGGCGCCGGAATGGGCCAGGGCGGCGCGGCCGCTTGTCATCGTGATCATAGCGATTGCGTTCGCCGTTACACTGATCTTCAACGCAGACGTAGACGCACAGGGCGGCGCCTACGCGACCGGCGTACTCGTCTTAATGACTTCCGCGGCGATTGCCGTAACGCTCGCCGTGCGCCGCAAGCAGGGAAACTGGTACGTATATCTCGCGATCGCTCTGGTCTTTGTTTACACAACGATCCAGAACATTCACGAACGGCCGGAAGGAATCAAGATCGCGTCGTTCTTTATTCTGACGATCATTGTGGCGTCGCTGGTTTCGCGAGTCTGGCGTTCAACTGAACTGCGCGTCGAACGGATCCAGCTCGACGACAAAGCTCGCCAGTTTATTAAAGACGCCGCGAAGGGAACGATTCGCATCATCACCAACCGCCGCGACGCGGGCGACGCGCTCGAGTATCAACAGAAAGAACACGAGAAACGGACGAGTAATCACATTCCTGCCGGCGAGCCGATTTTGTTCTTTGAAGTCACGCCCGGCGACGCGTCGGAGTTTTCGGGCACGCTCGCGATTCGTGGCGAGACGGTCGACGGTTTTCGCATTTTGCGCACGGAGTCGCCGGCGGTTCCGAATGCGATCGCGGCTTTTCTACTTTATTTGCGCGACGAGATGGGCAAGCTGCCACACGTCTATTTCGGCTGGAGCGAGGGAAACCCGATTTCCTACCTGTTGAAGTACATTGCGTTCGGCGAGGGAGACACTGCGCCCGTCACGCACGAAGTCTTACGGCAAGCAGAGAAAGACTCGAGTAGACGTCCAATCGTGCATGTTGGGGGTTAGGAAGTTCTCTAGACCTGAGCGACTTCGGTCTTGCCCGCAAGGAAACAGGAACGACAGTAAACTGGCCGTCCTTGCGAAGGATAAAACGGGACGGTTGTCTGTTGTCCGCATTGGGCGCATTGAACTGAGACCTCTATCCGTTGTCGCACTCCCGACGACTGTGCTGCCGCTATTGCCGCCAACCGTTCGTTCTTCGCCTGTTTGCACGGTTTGCAGCGTTTGGGCTCGTTTTTCAAACCCTTGTCGTGGAAGAAAACCTGTTCGCCCGCAGTCCAGATGAAATTCTCGTTGCAGTCAACGCATTTGATTGACCGGTCTTGATATTCACTTTCCGGGTGTGTTTCCAATGCGTGGGCCGCTTCCGTCTGTAACATGATCCAACTCCCTGGGTCGTACGTAACACCTAGTAACAGCGATTCGGCGCGGGTGAATAAGAAAGCGTGTAAAGAGAAGGACGCTTTCGGTCGTCCACCAGGCGAGGTAAAGGGTTCCCAGCCGCACGCGGGGCTCCGTTTTCAATTTGTATATAACTATGGCGAAACTGTGTCAAGATAAAACCATGAGAAAAATCTTTGTTTTGGGATCGGGAGGGCGGGAGCACGCTATTACCTGGGCGCTTCGGAACACATCCGCGGACCAACTGACGCTTTTTTCCGCCCCTGGAAATGCGGGCATTGCTGAGGTCGCGGAGTTGGTAAACATCGGTCTGGATAAACACGCGGAACTCGCGGCGTTTGCCGAGTCTGAAGGAATCGACCTGACGTTTGTCGGACCGGAAGCGCCGCTCGCGGCAGGCATAGTCGATTTCTTCGAAGCGAAAGGCTTGCCGATCGTGGGGCCGAGCAGTGCAGCAGCGCGACTCGAGGGTAGCAAGATATTCGCGAAGGAGTTCATGGCACGTCATGGCGTACCGACCGCGGCGTTTCGAACTGCTGAGTCACCTTCGGAAGCGATCGCACATCTCAGTAGCGGTGAGTTTGGTTCCGCGGAGTCGCCGGTGGTGATAAAGGCGGACGGTTTGGCGGCGGGGAAGGGCGTTGTCGTAGCCGCAGGCCGTGCGGAGGCCGAAAGAGCTATTGAAGACTTGATGGTCCATCACTCGGCCGGGAAAGAGGCGGCTGAGCGAATCGTGATCGAAGAAGCCTTAGCCGGACCGGAAGCGTCAGTGCTCTTGTTTGCGGATGGCACGGACTATGCGCTAATGCCCGCGGCTCGCGATCACAAGCGAATCGGTGAAAACGACACTGGTCCAAACACAGGCGGCATGGGAACTATTACTGACGCTTCTGTGCTCGATGAGAGTGTTTTGCAGCGTGTCGTAAAGGAAATTGTCGAACCAACACTCGCCGGAGCTCGTGACGAGGGGTTTCCTTTCAAAGGTATTCTGTTTCTCGGCTTGATGTTGACCAAAGATGGACCAAAGTTGCTCGAGTACAACGTGCGTTTCGGCGATCCCGAGACGCAGGCGATACTCGTCAGACTAAAAACCAGCCTGGCCGGGATTTTTGAAGCAATGTACGAAGGAACTTTGGCGAACGTAAAAGTCGAGTGGGCTGGTGGCGCGTCGGCGTGCGTCGTAGCGGCGAATCGCGGTTATCCCGGCAAATACGAAAGCGGCGCGGAGATCGAAGGTTTGGAAACGGTCGCGGAGAACAGCCAGGTTCAGGTGTTTCACGCTGGAACTTCGCGCTCTGCCAACGGCAAAATCAGCGCCACTGGTGGCCGCGTTTTAGGTGTTACGTCAGCGGCCGCGGACCTGCCCGCGGCGCTCGATCTTTGTTACGGCGCATTAGAGAAAATTCATTGGCCGGGAATGCAGTTCCGGCGTGATATTGGACGCGCTTGAGTCTTTGACAGGATTTGCGGAATAGACAAGATGGGCTATTTCCGAAGGCAATCTTGTTAATTCCGGAATCCTGTCTATTTAACCAGGACAGATTTAAGGCTCGGCGTTCGACGGTCTTCGTGATGTGTGGAAGGCTGCGAACAGTGCTGTTATACTCCGAGGACAGTTTCCCGGACGTGAAACTGCGTGAACGTATGTGTCGTACAACAGAACGTTGTCAGTGTCCGCACTTGCCGCTTTCCGGGCCGGCGCTACCAACGTTAGAGCTTTCACATTTCGCTGTCGGAGGATGAGCGGAAATGGGACTTTGGACAAGAATGAAGCGCTCTGTGCGCGCCCTCTTCGGGGGGATAATCGAGAAGACGGAAGACCCCGAGCTCATTCTTCAGCAGACCATTCGCGACATGCGCGACCGCGTGCCGGAGTTGAATAACTCCGTGGCGCAGGTGATGGCCACCGAACGACTTCTCGCCAAAAATAAGGAACGGCTCGAAGCGCAGCGGGTCGATCTCGATTCAAAAATTCGCGCGTCCGTGAAGATGGGACGCGACGACATCGCCACAGCCTACATCGGCCAGTTATCGCAAGTTCAGGTCGACCTGCAAAAAACTGATCAGCAACTTGAGCACGCAACGAACGCATCGAAGCAGGCACTTAAAGCACGTGATAATTACGTGCTGCAAATGCAGCGTCGCACCGCGGAAGCGATGCAGTTGATAAATCAGTCGAAGCAGGCGAAGCTTCAGGAACAGCTCGCGCAAACGATGGAATCGTTTCAGTTGGGCGACGATGCGTCGACGTTCAACGAGATGCGCGACAAGATCGATCGCCGT
>DATEHX010000067.1:0-13365 GCA_035279345.1 Pyrinomonadaceae bacterium
CCTTCGTTGCTCGCATTCAGATTACTACCCGGCGATGGCAAGACGGTCCGCACGCTCTCGCTCGACGTTGCGCGGTACACGCCACAAGCAGTGCTCACCGCAAACATCGAAGAAGCTGAATACAACGCACTCGTCGCGGTTGACGGAAAGGTCTTGGTCCAATCGCGATTCGCAGTGCGTAACAACCAGCGCAACTTTCTGAAACTGACGCTGCCGCCGGGTGCGGAGTTGTGGAGCGCGTCGGTGGCTGGCCGTCCGATCAGGCCGGGACGCGCGCCCGATGGTTCGCTCTTGTTGCCACTCGAAAAATCTCGAGCCGGCGGCGATGCGCCACCGTTCATCGTTGAAGTTTCGTATCTCGATCGTGCCGCGCCGTGGACGGACCGCGGGCGCGCGCGCGTTTCGCTCGTCGCAGTTGACCTGCCTATCTCGAAATCGCATCTGCTGCTTCATCACCCGCCGCTCTTTCGTGTGACGCCGGCGCCGGGTTTGGCCGGTAGTTTTCGCGTCGCCACTTACGCGCCCCCCGCATCGTCAGCGCTGAGCACAACTCCGGTTGTATCTTCGAACGAACAACAGCAAGCAGAAGGCGAAATCTCGTCCGACAAAGCTGAGACTAAACAACTGATTGCCCAAGTCCGCGAGGCCAAACAAACCACACGGCCCACGCGCAACCTGCCGTTGCGTGTTGTGTTCCCGCACTTTGGCCCTTCGATCTTTTTAGTGTCGGAACTGACCGGCGAGAACCAGACGCCCACCGTGGAGTTTGATTTTCAGCGTGACAGAAAGAGAGGCGACCGATGAAACCAGCAGCCGTGATTCTGATCTTACTTTTGACCGTTACAGCTTTCGGTCAACGAAACTCAACTTCCGAGATGCCGCTTCCAACCACGGCATCCGCGGGCACGGTGACGCTCTCGCTCACCGAGTACAACCGGCTCGTTGAAATGTCGACGCGCAGACCGAAACTGCTCGAAGCGCCGCCGCTGCCGTTTGTGTTGACGCGCGCCGTCTTCAAACTACGCGTCGAAAACCAAACGCTCGTGGGCACTGTCAGCATCGACGGTACATCGCTCGAAAAAGGACCCGTGAAAGCTCCGCTGACGACAGGTCTGCTCGTGCTGCAAGCCGATCAGTCGGGTAATCCGTTGCCGTTGCTGCTTGAAGGATCGAATCACGCGGCGATCCTGAATGGACCAGGTCCGTTTGCCGTGTCGCTCGGCGTTGCGTCGGCGTTGACGATCGACGCGGGCCGCGCGGCTTTCATGTTGCCAGTGCCGCTGGCTGGAAGTTCGCTTTTGAGTTTGGAACTGCCGGGCAATCACGCGAATGTTCACATCGAACCGGGAATCATCACAAAACGCGACACCGTTAACGGCCACACCGTGATCGAAGCCTCGCTCGAGCCCGGCAAAGCCGCACGAGTTTGGTGGACCACGCGAGAAATCGCCGCGCCCGTTGCGCAACGCGAGGTTCGTTTTCTTTCGGACATCAAGAGCGTCGTTTCCGTTGGCGATTCACAACTCAGACTCACTGCGTTGTGCGACGTAAACGTGATCCAGGGCGAAGCTGCGGAGTTCAAAGTCCCGATTCCCGCCGGTTACGAATTGACCGCGGCTTCGGGTAGTTCGCTCGAATCGAGTGAACTGTCTTCGGGTGTGTTGACGTTGCGAGTTCACGATCCCGCGAAACGCAATCACCAGTTTCTGATCGCTATTGAGCGCGCCGCTGGCGAACCGAAAGCGGAGCCACCGCTGTTTGCCTTCGAAGGCGCGCAACGTGAAACCGGCGAACTGCTGGTTGAAGGAATCGGCGCGATGGAGTTGAAAGCGAAAGAGTCGGGTGGTTTGCGACGCATGGACGTGCGTGAAGCAAATGCGATCACGCGATCGTTGTCGCATTTTCCCTTGCAGGCCGCGTTTCGTTACAACCGCCGCGCGGCTGATGCACCCAAACTGGAACTCGAGTGGCAACAGTTTTCCGACGCGGATGTGCTTTCCGCTGTCGCCGAACGCGCGACTGTGACGACATTGACGAACGTCGAAGGCCGATCGTTGACTGAAGTGACGCTGCGCATTCGCAATCATTCGCAACCGTTCGTGAAAGTCGAACTGCCGCCGGGCTCGCAGCTTTTTACGGCCGAAGTGGCAGGTCAAACAGTGAAGCCGGTCGAGGGCGCTGATGGTATTCGCGTGCCGCTGCTGCGCGCGGGTATGAATGCTTCGGGCGCGTACACGGTGTCGTTTGTTTACTTGAGCACCGGCAGCGGGTTCGGCAAAAACGGATCGTACGACATGGGTCTGCCACGTTTGGATGTGCCGATCAATCTGTTGACGTGGGAAGTCTCGCTGCCGGAACGGTTGGATGTGAAACAGTTCGGTGGCAATGCACTGTCGGCGGAAGTGTTTCCCGCGGCGGCGCAAAACTTTTTGGCCGATGAGGATGATTTGGCTGAAGTCGATAACCGGATCTGGACGCGCAACGATCTCAGCACCTTGGAGCCCGGCGAGATCGGCGGCATTGTCGTGGATCCGGTTGGTGCGGTCGTGACTGGCGCGGAAGTGACAGTGCAAACACAATCGGGATCGACTTTGAGCACGAACACCGACAGCGAGGGTCGCTGGGTGATAGCGGGCTTACCGCCTGGACCAGTGAAGGTGCGGATTGCGGCGCCGGGGTTCCAGGCGTCACAACAGGATTTTCACTACTCTGGCTCTCGCGCGGTGCGCATGGGAAGCACGCTTCAAGTAGGGACCGTAGCCGCAACCGTCACAGTCACCTCCGACATGAGCATCGATGGTCTGGACCGCGAGAATCGTCGCATCGAGGAGATGGTGCGTAAGAACAGGTCCGATGAAGGCAGAGGCGAGGTGTTTCAAAACGCACCCTCGCAGAACGTGATGAATCTACAACGTCGCGTCGCGGGAATTCTTCCGGTACGCATCGAAGTGCCGCGCAGTGGTAAATCTTACCGGTTCGTGCGCCCACTGGTGATGGGAGAGGAAACGAAGATCACGTTTCAGTACAAGTCGAAGTAGTACTCGAGGCGCTCTTGTTTTTGTCACAAAGAGGCACAAGAAGCACAAGACAAAACACGGACGCCGTAACTGATTTGTCCTTCTTGTGCCTTTTGTGCTTTTTGTGCCTCTTTGTGGCTCTATTCCGCCGCGTACCAAAGCACGGCGAAGAAATGAAAGGTCGTGCCGGCGATCACGAAGAGGTGCCAGATGAAATGACTGTACCGCAGACGGCGCGCGCCGAAGAATGCGAGTCCGCTCATATATGAGGCGCCGCCGGCCGCTATCAGAACAATGCCCGGCACAGGAACTAGTTGCATGATCGGTTTGATCGCAACCACGCAGAGCCAGCCCATCACGAGGTAAAGGACCATCGAGATCCACGAATGCCGTGTGCGTGGTAACGCTTTAACGATGATGCCCGTGATGGCTAAAACCCAGATCATCGCGAGCAGCGTCCAGCCCCACGCGCCGCGCAACACGCCGAGCGTGAACGGTGTGTACGTGCCGGCGATGAGCAGAAAAATCGCGCTGTGATCGAAGAGGCGGCAGAGGCTTTTGGCACGTTCGTGTGCGATTGAGTGATAAAGCGTTGACGCGAGGTAGAGCAGCACCATCGTCACGCCAAACACCGACGCACCGACCATAAAATGCGTACTGCCGACACGCATCGCGGAAACGATGAGTACCGGCAGTGCGACGAGAGCTAAGATCAGACCAAGACCGTGGCTGATGCTGTTGGCAATCTCTTCGCCAGCGGAGAGTGTAGGAGTGCATTCACTCATGCCGCCGCATTGTACAACCAAACCGCGCGGTCTACAGCTTATTTACGGCAGTGCGGTGAAACCCGTTAGCGGGTTGCCGTAGAATGCGTCAGTTTTCCACGCCGTCTTGTTCCACATGCCATCCTGATCGCCGATGATCTGCACCGGCACGATCACGATGTCCGAGCCGAGCTTGTTTGAACTGGCGATGCCGTTATCAAACTTGCCGCCAGGCTGGACGGTGAACTTGATCGATCGCGCGAGCTTGTTGTTCCACAACAGTTTGAACTCGTACTCGCCGGGGTTGTCGGCGAGGGTGAATATCGGGCCGAAGATGCTGGGAGCTTCGCCGGTCGTGTTGCTGCCTTTGATGTTTGGAAAGTCACACTCCACACGCGCCCACTTCGCTTTCTGCGGCACCGCGTCTTCGACGTAGTGCGTCGTGTTATTTTCGATCACGGCTTCGCAACCCGCTCGGCCGACTTCCGTTCCTTCGTACATCTTCTTGCCCACTTCCTTGCCCTGATAGAACAGGTGTGGGTCGAACTTATAAGCATCGCCACGCACCCAAAACGCCACGTGAAAGTCGGGCATCTTCCAGCCGTGTACGTCGGCAGGCGTCAGGTAGACGTAACCGATCGGAAGATTCCAATCGTGGTCCACGAAGTAGACCCATTTGTTAGCGGCCTTTGGCCCGACTTCGTTCGAGTGCGCTTTGGCGACTTTCATCTTGCCGGTAAACATAGTCGTGTCGGAGCCTTGCAGCTCGTTGCGCATCTTGATCGTGAAGCTTACTGGGCCGGTGTAGAGGGAACCTTTGTCTTCGGGAATGTCGCGGCCGCCGCACTCGGTCTTCCACCAGTAACCTTTTTCGATGTTGTTGGTCGAGCAATCAAACTTGACCCACGGACCGGTTGGCGTGCTGAACTCGACGTAAAGCTGACTGCCACTCTCGATTGGTCCGTTGACGCGAAACTGCATCCGCGGCACCCAACTCCAGTTGTCGTAGTTGCCTTTGTAGACGTTGAAAGTGAACGCGGTGATTTGGATCGAGTCTTTGGCGATGGTTGGCTGGTCCTGATTGTTCGCGGTGCTTCCCGCCGCCTGTAAGCCGATGATCGCGAGCGCGATTATGAAGGCACACGTCAGCCGTATCTTATATTTCAAACGAAACCTCCTGTGATTGTGGTCCTGGTTCTGGGCAAAGCGTCGGGCAGTTTACTACGCGCGCGTGCGATTCGTTAAGTTTGTTTCTCTTGGCGGGCGATGTAGCGGCTTTGCCGCCGGCCAGCGCTATTGATCGTTCTTCACAGGTGTCGCCTGGATTCCGGTGACGTAGGTCTTGCGGTATTCCTCAAGTTCAGTAGCCAGCGAGGTGTCGATGGTTCTTAATTTCGCCAGTTCCTGATCCACGATCTGCGACTCGTCCTTGGCGAAATCAACACCTTGAATGAACGCTTTGACAACGCCGTATTGTGCTCGCGCAAAGCCGGGTTTCAGCTCCAGCGCTTTGCGAAAATAAACGAGCGCACGCTTTTGGCGGCCGTCCACCACCCAATGATCGCCCTCCATCACCGCCATACCCATTGCCACAAGCGCCTCGGGATCGTCCGGCTTTTTCGCGAGCTCGTCTTTCGCGCGTTGCAGGTTCTCCGCACGCTTTAACATCTCGATAAACTTCGGAAAAGCGTTGTCCTTGTCTGACGTTCTTTCGTCCCAAAGCTTTCGCGCTTCAGCGAGCCGGTCCTGCTTTACCAGCAAAGGACAAGAGTGATAACGCGCATTTTCATGGTTTGGCTTTCGGCTCAGCGTAGAACACTTTGTTGACGATCTTCCACTCGTCGCCGACCTTCAACAGCGACATGTAATCGGTAAATGTAACCGTTGGGTATTCAAGCACGATCTTTGCGACGCCCGCATTGCCGGTGATTTCCACGTTCTCGATTCGCCGCTTGCGCTGCGCTTCGTCCGCCGCGGGTTTACCGTTGAACCGAGTAGCAAACTCTTCCGACGTCAAATTGGTAAGCTTACCGTCACGAAACGCCATCACCTTCGCTTCGGTATGAAACGCTTTGCGTATGAAATCGGGGTTGCCCGTGGCGTGACCCTGGATGTAATTCTCGAGCAGCACACGCGCCGCGGCAGCTTCCGCCGATTCAACTGAAGCAGAGTAAATCGGAATGCTCAACAATCCCGCGCCGGCGATAACTGCAAATAGCACGACAAATTTCTTCATAACCGCCTCCATTGTTCTGACTGGTTTGGACCGAAAGTTTACTATGAGGAACGGTTATAAGTACGACGCGAAGTGCTATTTGTTCAGTTACTATCAACGGTATGCCGATGCTGACCGCCTGGCTTAAAACGTTCGCCCGCAACGTGTTTGCACCGCGCAAGCAGATGCAGTCGACGTTTGCGCCGTTCTACAGCGAGAACCGCTGGGGCGATTCGGAATCCGTGTCAGGCCCGGGCTCGAGTCTCGAACGCACAGCCAAACTCCGTAGTGAGTTACCGGCTCTTCTCGAAGAGATTGGAGCGCGAACACTACTCGATGCTCCGTGCGGCGACTTCAACTGGATGCAGCGCACGACGCTCGACCTCGAGCAATACATCGGCGTTGATATTATTCCCGAACTCATCGCACAGAATCAGAGCCTCTATAGTACCGAGCGGACGCGTTTCGTCTTGCTGGACTTAACACGCGACAAACTCCCGCGCGTCGACGTTATTCTGTGCCGCGACTGCTTCATTCACTTCTCAAACCGGCACGTCGCTGCTGCTATCAAGAACTTCAAACGCAGCGGAGCCACGTATCTCCTCACCAACACTTATCCCGACTGGCGCGAGAACAAGAACATCCGCACCGGAGATTTTCGCTACCTCAACCTGCTGAGGCCTCCATTCAACTTTCCATCCCCACTCAAACAGATAGACGAGAAGCTTCCAGAGGAACGAGCGCAGTTCTTCGGCAAGACACTCGCGCTTTGGAAGCTTGCAGATTTGTGAGCTAGTGCCACAAAAAGGCACAAAAATCATTTGTGCTTTTTTGTGGCTAAAGCTTTCGGGCGAGCGAACGAAAGAGTGGGCCAACAAGCGGAAGGTTAACTAACCTTTGTCGTAAGCGGAAGGTCTGCGAGTTCAGCAAAACGTTGCGCTGTTGTTCGAGATGCAGCGCCAGTTGCTGTAAATAAGCTGCTTCAGCACGCGCCTCAGCATCCGCATCGCGCGCGGTCATCGCAAACTCGCTGACGACTTCATCGTAAAGCGCCAGAATCTGATCGACGGCCGCCTCGCGCCCGGCGCCGTTACGAATGCGTCGCGACACTTCCGCCGCATCAACCGCATCGTAACGCGCGATCTGCTTCTCCAGCACATCCGGATCTACGTCTCCCTGCAACGTACGCACGCCAAAGTTCAACCGTCGAAGCTGGTCCATCTCACCGCTTGTCACCATTGGTCCAACTCCAACCGTGTCGCAAAGAACCACCGCCGAACCAACTGCGAGCGCCTCGAGCGCGCATCGCGCCTTGGCGAAGACGATATCGTATTGGCCCAACACATCCTGCGGCCGCGAGGAGACGCTGCCTGCTTCCGCGCCAATCACATCCAGCGTTAGCTGAGATCGCCGGCAGGCTTCACGCACCGCAGCTACGTGTGCTGCTCCGTTACTGAAGACAAGCGCTCGCGTGGGCTTCGACGGCAACGGCCCGCGCGGAAGAAACTGATCGACGTCAACGGAATTAAGTATGACCGAAACGCGTTCTTCCTCGACGCCGCTTTCGCAAACCAACCGATCGCGACACGTATCATCTACCGCGACAAAATGCCGAATACGCGGATGCTTTGGCGGCGTTTCTTCCCACGGCAGCCAACCATGACAGAAGAACACAGCAGGCGTGTTTGGAAAACGAAGTAACGCCACCATCGTTTCGACGTGATGCTGGCCGTGAATGAGATCGGGTGGCGTCGAGATCGCGTCGAGGTTATCGATCACCGGTACGGTCGCGTCGCGAAGCTCGCGTGCTGTTGGTCCAAGCTGTGGGCTGTAAACAATCGGCGTGTGTCCGCGGCGAAGCAGACTCGTCGCCAACTCGCACACGTAAAGCTCCGACCCGGTGCGCCCGCGCAGAAAATGATTGGTGATTAAGATGCGGAGCGCACGCAAAGTTCTGGTTTTTCCGTTCTTGCCCGAATTGCTTCTGCGAGGGGAAGCATGTGCTCGCGGTAATAGATCGCCTTCTCGTAACGACCGGCTGTAACGAGTTTAGCGCCGTAGAGTTCGTAAAAGAGAGGACCGTTCGTGTCCCAGTGGGTTCCCATCCGGTTATCGACAGCGCGTAGGCACTCGACACGAAAAGCATCGAGTGGCACGCCTTCCACGATGTCACGCAGTTGCGCCTTGAGCAGCGGACGTGAATCCAACTCTTCAAGAACTGCGGCGCTCAACTCGACGTCCACTTCACCGGCCAGTTGTGGTTCGGAAAACCGCCGGATGCCTTGAAACGGCGTGCCCTGAAGTGCGGCCTCGACGTCGCGGGCAAGTTTGGGCGTGTAAGCAAGCGCGGCGTTTACTTTGCGATCGAACGCGCCGTCGTCGAGATGCAGTTTGATGTCGTCTTCGTTCTGAGTTTCGCCGGGCGCTCCGACAACTGCGAAGTCGTAGTTCGCGATGTGGTGACCGTGCTCTTGTTTCGCGCGTTCGACAGCAGCGCCAATCATTACGCGGCAGATGTCGTGCGTCACACTATAACCCTCGGCAGCGTCGCCGACGACGCATTCGATCTGTTCGCTGACGAACGCCTGGGCCAACTCTTCGACGAGTCCCGCGAACAGTTCGGAGTCACCTTTTAGTATAGCGGCGTAAACCTCGAGATCGGTTAGACGGCCATACACGACACCTTGCGTTGCACCAACACGTGCGAGCACTTCACTTGTGCGCGAGAGTCGCGGTTCGCCGGAGCGGCCGGCGCCATCCGTCAGAATGCAAACGTAGGGACGGGTTTCTTCTAACCATCCGTGTACGCGCAATTCATGGCTTGGATGCGCTACGACAAGCGCAGCCCGACGGAAAGATGCTGGGAGTGGCATTCGCCTCTTGTACCACAGTTACATGTTTTCTAGGAAGAATCTGCGCAGTCTGTAGATTAGAACTGTGGCCCAAGGCGCTGGCGCGCAAGCCTTCGCAGCAGGCGGGGAGCGACACGCAACATCACGACTGTTGCTCCGAGTTTCCAGCCTCCCATGACGCGATGCGCTTGTTCGAAGGAAACGCGCGCTTCATCGAATCGCTCTCCGAGTAAACGAATCTTCCCATCTGCGAGTGCGACTGCGGCTTCCTGCAACTCCATCGCGCGTGACAATTCCGCTTGCTCCGCGGGTGTGAGATCGTAAGTGTCTTTGATGTGACGATAAACGCGTATCTCGCGCTTGAGGCGATTCATTTCGTCGCCGGACAAACTGCCTTCGCGACAGCGATAACGCAACAACACCTTTCGCTGGTAAGCCAGCCGCGCTCCACGCTTCGCCATTCGCGTCCACATCTCGAAGTCCTGTGCGTTGCGCAATGTCTCGTCAAACAGCCCGGCGTCGATGACCGCGCTCCGGCGCGCGACCACGCCTGAGGTAATGACGTTGCAGTCGTTGCGGAGAAGGCTTATGAACGTGACTGGACCTTCGGAGGGCGCGGTCTGCATGTAAGTCTTGCCCGCGATGGGTGAATCACCAAAGAGCAGCGCGTCAGCGTAAACGAGGTCGTAGTCACCCTCGCGAACGAACTTCAACTGCTTTTCGAGATAATCGGAGTGCCACAGATCGTCGCCGTCAAGGAAAGCGACAAACTCGCCGCGAGCTCCGCGCACGCCGCGATTGCGTGCCGCGCCGGCGCCGGCGTTTTCCTGCCGGATGTAGCAGATGCGTTCGCCGTATGGTGCGAGCGCACGTTCGAGTTCGTCAGTATCGGGTGAGCCGTCATTGACGATGATGATTTCGAAATCAGTCAGGGTTTGAGCGAACACGGAGTCGAGCGTCTCCGCGATGTAGGGCGCAATCTGATACGCCGGGATGACGACGCTGATCGAAGGAGTAGTTGTGGTCTCTCCTGTCGTCTTCACCGCGATACTCCGTTTGGACTCTTCTGTGGAAATGAGCAGATGGCCCAGGCTTTTCCGTCGCGCGTGTGCGACTTGTGCGAGAGACCGAATTCACTTTCCCACTTCTGCAACACTGCTTGTTCCTTCGGCCGCTCGGCGTCGTCCAACAGAATGATGGCGCCGCTCGCAAAGTGTGATCGGAGCACCGGGAGCAGACCGAAGCGACCACCCTTCACATCTCCCGGTGGACCATCAGCGACGATCAAACTAAAATCTCGCGGCAACTGATCGAGCGGAGGATTGTACCAACTGAAGTCTCCGTAATCGCGTAACGGCGCGAGCGTCAGATGAACGTTCGCCAGGTTATATTTCTTCAACGATGCTTCTGTGTTACTAAAAAACTCCGGGTGATGCTCCAGCGTCCAAATGGTAATGCCGCGGCGACCGGCGATTGATCCTAAGATGAGCGTCGTGAGTCCGCTGCCGATTTCGAGCACCGGTCCTTGCGCCTTGGCTGCCCGGCGCGTGACCTCTTCCAAATACCCACCCACAGCGCGATAACCGTCATCGCCCCACGCTTGTGCGAGTTCGGTCAGAACATCGAGTCCGGGTGTTTCACTCGCCGGTACCGCAGTGAATTTTTGCATTGCGGCGTCTAACCGGCGTTCCCGGTTGATGCTCTTGATCTTGTCCTTGATCGAGCCGGGTATGACTTTTTTTACCAGCGGTAACATGCTCAAAATCAGATCACCTCTTCAACGTTTGTCCGCTTTTTCCGCAGCACGATCGCCGCCACTTCGCCAAAATCTCGCAGGATGCGCCGCCCCGCGGGAATCGCGTATAGAAACAGTAACGCGACTACACACGCAATAGCGAACGACGCGACCAAGCCTTTGAACGGGCTAACAATAACCACCGAGCGTCGGAACAGAAACAGTGCACCGAGCACGGCGAGCGCTGCGCCGAAAGCAGGCGCGACAGTTATGTAAAAATCTCGCGGACGCACGGGACCTTTGCGTCCCACCCAGTAGAAAAGCAACGGCGCGATGATCGTTACCCAGATCAGCGCGTACGTGGTCGCAACGCCAACTGCGCCCCACGGCAATCCAGCAACGATCGCAGTAACGATGATCGTGCTGGCGACGAGCCCATAACGAAACATGTCGTTAGTGCGTCCCTGCGATATGAAAAGCCAACCCGTGGTGTTGGCAATCGGCTGAATCAGCGCGGCCACGCCGAGCGCCGCAAAGATGTGAGCGGCCTGTGTCCACTGTGGTCCCAACACGATCATCACGACCCAATCGGCAGTGGCGATCAACAGCGCGATGCCCGGCATCGTCACTACCGCGATCTTCTCGATGATCCTCACGTATGCGCGCCGGTAACGATCGGGTGAATCATTCAGACGGCTCAATGCGGGAACGGCAACGGTGGTGATCGGCGCGTTGATCTGGTCGATCGGCAACGTAAGGAGTTGATACGCCTTCGCGTAGAGTCCGAGTTGGTTGCTCCCCCAAACACGACCGATGAGCATGTTGTCGAGGTTGCGTGCGAAAAAGTTGACCACGCCAAAACCGGTCAGGTTTCCACCAAACTTCAACATCGAACGCACGCCTGCGCCGCGGGTCGGCCGTCCCGGACGCCAGCGGCAGACTGTCCATATCCCGATCATGTAGACGAAACTCGTCGTCAGGTGACCGGCAACCAACGCCCAATAACCCCAACCACGCCACGCGAGCACAATCGTTATCGTGATAGTCGCTACAAGCGCAACGAGTTCGCAGCCTACTTGAGCGAGAAAGCGCATCTGGCGATGCAAGAGCGCTTCGTGTTGGATCGTGAGCCCGCCGAAGAGAAAGCCGAAAGCGTACACGAACATGATCGTCGTGAGTCTTGGCTCGCCATAAAACCACGCGACTACCGGCGCAAGGGCCGCCGTCACCATGCCGACGCCGATACTCAAAGCTACGTTCACCCAGAACAGCGTGCTGACCTGTGCGGAGGTGATCTCCTCGCGCTGCACAGTCGCCGCGGAGAGACCGAGGTCTTTGAACATCGAAACGAAACCGGTCACGACCACGACCATGCCGATGAGGCCGTAGTCTCCGGGTGTGAGGAGCCGGCCGAGCACCATCGTGGCGCCGAGGCCCGCTAAAAACTTGAAGCCCTGCGAGGCAAACGTCACCGCGCCGCCGCGAGCCGTGCGCGCAGCGAGTCCGGCCTTCAGGCGCTCCGTATTGAAGTACCTGTCATCGGTCTGCCCGGATGCCGCAACGGTGTCAGCGGCATTTGAAATGTCCTGGGCCATTGTGTGTTTGGGAAGCGTATCCACGCTCGGAACCGAACGGCGAGACGCAAACTCTCGTTCTTTAAGTTAGCACGATTCTTAATTCAATGAAGTGGCAAGTCCGTTGAAAAGCTTGTGGCGGATGGAAAAGCGGAACCAACCTATGTCATATTTATCGGCGTCTCCCGTCCTCGTCAAGTCCTTTGGTGAGTTTTCCTGCGTATGTCCCTAAATCGAAATCTTCTGCCAGGTCACTTTTACGGCGAAATCACGCGCAAGCGTGAGGCGTCGGGGCTGATTCTTTCGGAGCTCAAACACGAATCGGCGAGGAAACTTCCGACGCATTCTCACGAGCTGGCTTACTTTTGTCTGCTGCTGAACGGCAATTACTGGGAGCAGTTGGGAAAGAAGCGAATCACGTATAAGCCGCTGACTGTGATGTTTCACCCGCCGGATATGACGCACGTCGACGAGATCGGGCCGGAAGGTGGACGCTTTTTTAGTGTGGAAGTTAAGACGGAGTGGATGGAACGCTTGCGCGAATGCCTCGGGAATGTGGATCTCGACTCGAGTTTGCACGAAGGTGATTTGGCGTGGTTGGCGATGCGGCTTTACCGCGAGCACAAAGAAGCGGATGCGTGTTCGGTGCTGACGATGGAAGGACTCGTGCTTGAGATGTTGGCGCTTGTGGGCCGCTTCAAAGAGAGCAAAGAGCGTGTTCAACCACGCTGGTTGTCGAATGCCGTCGATCTGTTAAATGCGGAGTTTCGCGGTAATTTGAAGGTGCAGGATATTGCTAACGAGGTGGGCGTGCACCCGTTTCATCTCTCACGCGTGTTTCGCACAGTTCATCGGCAGACGATTGGCGAATACGTGCACAAGCTGCGCGTTGCGTATGCGTGCAAGTTGTTGGAGCAGCCTGAGTGCGATCTGGCTAACGTTGCGCTCTCGGCTGGGTTTGCGGATCAGAGCCATTTCACCAAGGTCTTCAAAAACGTCACCGGTATGACGCCCGGCGTGTTCCGCCAGCTCGCATCCACGAGTTAGCGTTTCAGAATCCCACCAACAAAGTTGGTGGTACTTTCATACTCGGCCTACGTAGACTCTCCAGGGAGTGTCTGAAAGTACCACCGACTCCGTCGGTGGGATGCTCATATATCACCTAGAGAGTTTTGTAGGCCGAGTATGAAGTACCACCGACTCCGTCG